>NZ_JACJOQ010000596.1:0-7968 GCF_014695635.1 Coleofasciculus sp. FACHB-712
AAACAGTTGTAGAGGATGACGTTTGATTATCAATTTCACTATTCTTTGAGCGGTAGCGCAGATAAACCGATAATCCTGTTTTTACATGGCTTTATGGGTGACTGCAACGAATTTAATCAAGTTATCTCATTTTTGTCTGACCAATTTTGTTGTCTTGCTGTTGACCTTCCAGGTCATGGACAAACTAAGGTTATGGGTGGAGACGAGTGCTATGAAATGGCAAATACTGCCCAGGCTTTGCTCAACCTGCTAGAACAGTTAAGCATTGAAAAATGTTTTTTGGTTGGCTATTCGATGGGTGGACGATTGGCTTTATATTTGACCCTTCATTTCCCCGAACGTTTTCCTAAAGTGGTCTTGGAATCGGCATCTCCTGGGTTGAAGACCGAAGAGGAACGATGGAAGCGACTCCAGCGGGATCTAGAATTATCGCAGGAATTAGTAACGATTGATTTTTCAGAATTTTTAACAAATTGGTATCATCAGCCGCTTTTTGTTTCTCTCAAAAAACATCCGAAATTTGAGCAGATAATAGAGTCTCGGCTACAAAATAATCCCTTTGAATTGGCTAAGTCCCTAAGTAATTTGAGTACTGGATGCCAACCTTCTTTATGGGAAGCGCTCAAACAAAACCAAAACCCTATGCTTTTGCTAGTGGGTGAATATGATAACAAGTTTAGAATCATTAACTCAGAAATGGCGAAACTGTGTAAAGCAGCTAAGGTTAATTTAATTAGTAATTGTGGGCATAATATTCATGTAGAAAATCCAAGAGTATTTTTTGACAAAGTTAGCCAGTTTTTAGCTAAACCTGTATCAATTCAATAATATTTGTTAAGGTAATGCTTACCCTAAATACCATTTGGGTTTTGAGGCGCTGCCTTAACGCTCCCTCAATCGGGCTTAAAAAGGAAAGCTAAGAAATTTATATGTTACAAACAAAATGATAAATACCCCGCCTCCGCTTTTAAATAGGAGGCTGGGGCGAGATTCTAAATGATAGCTATTTAAACCAATTTTATATTATAAAAAATACGGTAATTTGCAGCTTTAATTAGTTTAAATTATTGATTTGCCTTTTCCGAAGTAAAGTATTATCAGAAATGTAGTTTATTGGTTGCCGTTGTGCGGAATTCATTTTATGGAAACAATAGGAATTCATCATGCCGCGATTATTTGCTCTAACTATGAAAAATCTAAAAAGTTTTATGTAGAGGTTTTAGGATTCTCAATTATCCAAGAAACCTTTAGAGAAGAAAGAAATTCTTACAAATTAGATTTGAGAGTTGGTCGCGGCGATCAAATTGAGCTTTTTTCATTTCCTAATCCTCCTCAAAGATTAAGTCACCCTGAAGCTTGCGGATTGAGGCATTTAGCGTTTGCTGTCAAAAATATAGATGAAGCTGTTTACTATTTAAAAAACCAAGGAGTGCAGGTAGAAGATATTAGACTTGATGAGATGACTGGCAAGCGGTTTACATTCTTTAGCGATCCAGACGGATTACCTTTAGAAATCTATGAAAAATAGCTTTACAGGCGATTAAACTTATGTTGGCTATATCAATACTTGGTTTTTCTCTGACATCAAGCTCTCAAGGAGCTTTTAAGCTTAAGAAAATTATCACTGTTTTGGCAAACGTTGTTAAGTTTTTTTCTTAAAAACTTAACAACGTCCGGAAAAAAAGGAGCAAAAGCAAGGGTTTCTACGGAGAAAGGCGATCGCATTCATCAAAAGTCCCTTAAAAAAACGGTGGGAACAGTCTATTAATTCAACTATCTATAGTAATAGATTGTTCGACCTCACCTCCTTTGGAGTCCGCCATGAATCTCCACCGCCCAGCTTTGTGCTTACTACCCGGTTTCAAAAAAAGTACAAGCAAAGGTTTCACAACCTTTGACTTAATCGCTCATATTTTTCTAATTGGGCTGGTGGTAATGGCTATGCCGATTTTTTTCAACACGTCAGCTCCAGAAGGAGGTGTTGCCTCTTCTAACCGCAAAACGTTGCTGATTCGGATGAATTTCTAGGAAGTCTACGTTACAAACAATGAGGGGAAAGATATTTTAGGGCAAGCTGAAGAGTGTGATGGATACTAAAGTTCACTGAACTAGATTAAATTTGGAAACCCGCACTCGCGTCGGTTTTTTATCCATAAGTTTGTAGCTCTTCTTTTAGCATTTGCTCATAAATTTCTGGCAACTTCCCACTCATAGAGTTGGTTTCTATCCCATAGCCCAGACTTGTCCAAGTGCCAGATAGCAGCCGCAACACCTTTTTTAGTTTCCCTTGACGCAGCAACTTGGAAATGTCTACTTTCCAGGCTTTCCGGTCACTCAGCCACGCATAAACTACAGCGTCCTGAAATTGTGGCTCAAAGCTATAAGAGTGCCAAAACATAAATTCTGAAGGCTGCGGGTGATAGCGCTGAGCCTTCTCAAGCCACGTCGTGTTGAGCATCTGATAGCGACCAGCAGCAGTAGAACATTTTCCCGTATTAGGGCCAACACCAATCGGGATGCACATCTGGGGATGCTGGCTGAGGTCTTGGACATACTGACCGCCATAGATGACCCGATAAGGCTGGGCAACATTTGCTTCACTAGCAGAAATTGTCCGCATCAAGGCACGGATATAAGGATCGCCCCCTTGCATTGCCAAGGGAGCGGTACCGTTTCCGTTCAGTGGAGCCACCGACGAGTTTCCGTAGGAGAAGCCGCGATCGCGCAGCTGCTCCCAGTCCTTAAGATAAAGCAACAAGCACAGCACCGCCGTCATGCTCAGCATCCCGATGAGAAAACTCCCGATCGCTGAAAACATCCCGGCGAGAAAACGCCCGATGGCTGAGAACATAATTAGGCCACACTGGCAAACATCTGCTCCCAGCTTTTTTCAGGAGCCTCTGCCTTGGTAATGATTTCAACAATTTTATTGCGAGCCGATGGTTGAAATAGCGCTTCGACACACACTTTCGCGACCTTAGTACGGGAAATGCTGCCACTTAAAGACAGAGTGTCAGCCTTGTACATAGCGATTGGCTCTGAGTTCTCTTCGTTTTTAAGACCTCCCGGTCGCACAATTGTGTACGTCAACCCGCTTTTCTGAATATATTCCTCTGCTTGCTTCTTCCACACCAGAATCAGCCAGAACAGATTCAGCGGATGCAAAAATTGAGAAGCACCAATTGAAGAAACCAGCACAAAATGCTCGATTCCCTTTGCCTTGGCGGCATCCACTAGATTTTTCGTGCCTTCGTAGTCCACCTTGTAGGGTCCAGTCGGATCAAAGCCGGGGCTAGCACCTGTGGCGCACAGTAGAACCGTACTATCACCTAGGGCAGAAGAGAGGCTTTCTGGCTGTAAAACATCGCCAACTACCAATTCAGCGGCATCTGGTAGAATCTGCCTAGCTTTTTCGATGTCTCGAACTAACGCTCGAACAGGTATATTCCGCTGCACCAGCTCTTGTACAATCCGACGACCTGTCTCCCCCGTTGCCCCTGCTACAAATGCTTTCATTCATTTCTCCGTAAATTACCCGTGTCCAGTCTTTAGAATCGCAAGCTATGCTGAGTGGACAGAGAATTTTTTTTGGTTGGCAGTAAACTCTAACTTTTTAATTGTAGAAACTCAAAGGCGTTGTCGTCTTTTGTTGAAGAATTAGAATTTATGGAAACAATTCAGCCCATTGTGGGAATCCTGTATATAGAAAAACGGCAACCAGCGCAGGAGAGCAGGTGATGCAGTCGCAATTCTACGATCGTCAACCGTTTGAGGTACCGTTTGAGGTTAACTCAGGAATGTTGAATCCAGTATCCAGTCTCATGGATGCCGACAACGCAGCCATAGAAGCCGCGAGTACAAATGAAACGACTCGATTTCATACTCACTTTGAGAGCTGCATGGAGATGTATGCCGATGCCGAAACGGTTGCTAAGTATCTAGATACTCACCACGGTTGGTTCTGCCGCTGCGCTCACCCCATGCAAGTAGAACCCCTAGGAGAGAATGGTTACGCTTTGGTAATCGGGCGTTTTGGTGCATTTGGTTATGAGGTGGAGCCAAAAATTGGCTTAGAACTGTTGCCACGGGATCAAGGTGTTTATCGAGTTCGGACAGTACCCGTTCCGAATTACGTGACTCCAGGTTATGACGTTGACTATGAGTCGGCGATGACATTAGTGGAAGTACCGGCAGATAGATTCGCCCCACATCAGGTATCTGCGATCACCTATGTTGAGTGGCATCTGGACTTGTCCGTTTATATTCAGTTTCCCAAGTTTATTCACAAGTTGCCTAAGTCTGTGATTCAAAATACAGGCGATCGCCTATTAGCGCAAATTGTGCGACAAGTTTCTAAGTCTCTTACCCCCAAAGTCCAGGAAGACTTTCATACCAGTCTGGGCTTGCCCGTGCCTAAAAAAGCCAAGAAAAGGGCTAATGGCTAAATCCCTAATGGCTAATGGCTAATTGCTATTAGCCATTAGCATCCTCCCAAAGGCTACATCTTGCTGATGATTCTCTGCAAAATTTCTACACCGCTCACAGCTTGCCAGCCAAACAGCCCCAGAAGAACAATATTTAAAAAAATGTGGCTGTAACGTGCCCAATTGTGACCTTTTTGCATATAGGGAGAGAGTGCAGCAGAAACTGCTATCATCCCGGTCATGCCTAAACCTGCCAGCAGGTGAGGTCCGACAAAGAGTTTTCCATTATTGATATAGGTAACGCCCATGCCAATTAGGGTGCCTATCACCATCAACGCCAACAGCAATGAACCAACTTGGTAGTGCCGGACGTTAAACCTGCCTTTGATTAGCTCTTTTTTGGCTTCCCCTTCAGCATTGCGAGTGCGTCGGACGAGAATGCCCAGATATAGGGCATACAGGGATGTGCCCAGTAGCACCCACATCAAGGCGGGGTGAATAAAATTAAGCCAGGGTTTAATCGATACGGGGATTTCCAAGCTCATAAGATTCGGCTCATTAAGGAACTTTATAAAACTTATCATAATGGCTGTCTACCTTTGGGTAGTCGTCATTACCGCGCCATAACCTCAGATGATTGAGTAGTCAAAAATCTGCTAAACATTGCAGGGCAGGAATTTCTGAAGGAGGGCAGCTGATGTTACCAGTCTGGTTACAGGCAGGTTTCTGGGGATTGGTGGGTGGATCGGCGTTGCTATTCGGAGCCGGGTTGGGATATTTTGTGCGAATTTCCCCGCAAGCGA
This sequence comes from Coleofasciculus sp. FACHB-712, assembly GCF_014695635.1. Lineage (NCBI taxonomy): Bacteria > Bacillati > Cyanobacteriota > Cyanophyceae > Coleofasciculales > Coleofasciculaceae > Coleofasciculus > Coleofasciculus sp. FACHB-712. The sequence goes on from NZ_JACJOQ010000596.1 coordinate 5,228, forward strand.
TCGCAGCCGTGATGGCTTTCGGTGCCGGGGTGCTAATTTCGACGCTATCTTTTGAGCTAATGGATGAGGCTTATCAGCGGGGTGGCTTCGATTCAACAGCAATTGGTTTCTTGAGCGGTGCTGCTGTCTACACAGGAGCAAACTGGTATCTGAATTATCAGGGTGCCAAGCATCGCAAGCGCTCTGGCAACCAACAAAAATCAGAAGAAGAGGCGAGTGGGAGCGGTTTAGCGATCGCTATCGGTGCCTTGCTGGATGGCATTCCGGAATCAATTGCGATCGGGGTCAGCATGATTCAAGGAGGAGTTGTTAGCTGGGTGACGGTAGCAGCCGTTTTCCTCTCAAATCTTCCCGAAGGACTCTCCAGCGCTGCTGGCATGAAGAAAGCAGGTCGTTCAGCTCGCTATATCTTCGGCGTGTGGGGAGCGATCGCGATTCTTTCCGGTATCGCCGCGCTTTTGGGCGATGTCATCTTCAGTCACTTCTCTGAAGAAATTATCGCCGCAACTACCGCCGTGGCAGCAGGCGCAATTCTGGCAATGATATCAGACACCATGATTCCAGAAGCTTTCGAGCAAGCCCATGATTTTGCTGGACTAATCACCGTTGTTGGCTTCCTCGTTACCTTTGTCCTCTCCAAGCTTGGGGGTTAAGCGACACCCTCCTCTCAAAAGTATAATTTGAGGTGAAGTTGGCAATGCTGCGGAGGGGATCGGGCAACAGCGGTGAGTGCAAATCAAGACTTAATTAGGGCGGCGAAGCGGGGAGAAATTCAGCGGGTAAAAGCGCTAATCACCGCTGGCGCTGATGTCAGTGCGACAGACCGGGAGGGCACCACTGCTTTGATGTTTGCCGCCCAGAACGGCTACACCGAGATTGTCAGACTTTTACTGGACGCTGGTGCAAACGTCAATCAACTTAGACAACGATATCGTCTGACGGCTTTGATGATAGCGGCGGCAGCGAATCAGATTGACGTAGTTAGAATGTTAGCTGCCAAAGGATCTGATGTGAATGCCGCCAACGAGGATGGCAGCACAGCGCTGATGGTGGCGGCGCTGAAAGGTTATGTTGACGTGGTGCAAATCTTGCTGGATGTGGGTGCCCAAGTCAATGTCAAAGACAACGTTGAGGATACAGCTTTGATGTTGGCGGCGCAGGAGGGCAAAACTAGGGTGGTGCAAGCCTTATTAGATGCCGGTGCTGAGGTGAATGGGAGAAGAGAGAATGATGGTGTCTCTCCCTTATTTCTCGCTGCTGGACTCGGACACGCTGAGACGGTGCAGGTTTTGTTAGAGCGAGGGGCAGATGCGAATGCCGAAACCAAGGACGGCAGAAGCCCCCTGATACAAGCTGCTGAGTTTGGTCGTTTAGAAGTGATTCAGCGGTTGTTAGCGAATGGCGCTGCTGTGAATGCGAAAGATAAAGAAGGTGAAACCCCTTTAACTCTCGCAATCGATCGAGTTCATACGGATGTGGTGAGAGCATTGCTCGAGGGCGGTGCTGATGTGAATGCTCAAAACTCGGATGGCTCAACGGCGCTGATGGCTGCGGCAGCGATCGCTAACACGGATATTGTCACGGCTTTACTCGATCGCGGCGCGGATATCAATGCCAAAGATAAAGATGATGAGACGGCTTTAAACTTTGCCGTTGTCGAAGGTCATGCTGATGTTGTGGAAATTCTCCTCAACCGAGGAGCAGATGTCCAGTCGCGAAATAAGTTAGGCGATACCGCTTTGATGGTGGCAGCATTGCATGGTCAGACGGCGATTGTGGAAGCTCTGTTAAGAAAGGGCGCGAATTCTAACGCGGGGAATCTGGGTGAGACAGCGTTAACCGTGGCAGCATTGCAGGGGCACGCTGACACGGTGAAAGTGCTGCTGGAGGGTGGGTCTAAGCCCAATACACGAACCAACGACGGGAAATGTGCGCTAATCAAGGCAGCTGAGCAGGGGCACGCGGGGGTGATGCAAGGGCTACTCTCGTTGGGAGCGGATATCAATCTTCAGGATGATGCTGGTGCGACTGCTTTAATGTGGGCGGTCCAGCGGGGTCATGCGAATGCCGTGCAGGTATTGCTGAAAGCTGGTGCGGATGTGAATTTGAAAAACCGGGGTGGCTACACGGCTTTGGCGATCGCCCAAGTGAATCGAAACCGGGAAATCGCGCGATCGCTCAAAGCATCTGGAGCTGTAGATTAACGCTTAAAAGCCTGTAGATGGTGCCAAGGAGTAAGGAAGTAGAGTGCAAGGCGGCGACACGCGATCGCGTGCCCAGCACTCTTACAGCATTTGTTGTAGAAATCTCTGCGAATCAATATTAAGCGGTAAATAGCACATCAATTAGTGTGGAATGCTACTTTTCCATAACGGCTTCCCCTGCAATGCCGCTGAATCAAGACGACACTCCCTGTAGCAAGCTGAGGGATCGTTTTAGCACCCGGATCGGTGTGAGCGATCGCGCGATCTTCGTGTAGTTGTAGTTTGGGTTGAGGAACGAAACCCAACACACAGAAGCATTTGTTAGGCTTCGCTCCTTAATTCTACCTACCTTTGCTTTGAATTTTTAGCTTCTTCGGGAACCGTATTAGAAACTGCCTCGGCAACCGATTGTAAGTAGCCAGAACTGGCTACACAAGAATCATCTAGGCTTAAATACACAACACGAATGGGAACTCAAACGAGTCTGCGCTGTTCTATCTGTTTAAGGATTGCGTAAGCGATGAAAACGCTTTAAAT
>NZ_JACJOQ010000597.1:0-11330 GCF_014695635.1 Coleofasciculus sp. FACHB-712
CTGGCGAGCCAAATGCGATGGAGGCGAGTTGGCAACAGTTTGGCTTGGTTTTCGTTGGTACCAATGGCAGGGGCATCTACTACGGAACTCCTGACGATTCCAAGGAGTAGGCTGCTTTATCTTCCGCGCCCGTACACGCAATTCGCCCCTGAATACTGGTTAAATTTACCCGAAAAGTACCAAGGCATTAGCCTTTAACAGAAGACGGTTCTTTCACGCTAGTAACACGTTCTGTTAAAGAATGATTTTGTAGTGCTGTTACTTGTGACAACACGTACGAGACGAGGGATTCAACCGTCATCAAGACTACCGAAAATGCCAATACTACGAAACCAGCAGCCGTGAAGAGAAACATGACGCTTGTGGAAATTAGTTTTTTGATAAAGGCGTTCATTTTGGTAAATAGTTTTGTTTACCCCTCTAGGATATGAAACACTACAGGGTCTTGACATCAGTGAATTTTTTGAATTTTTTGTAAAGAACTCCTTTATAAACCCGAAAACATACGGAGACGCTTTAAGTATATTTTTCTACAAATAAATTAAAGGATGTTTTTCTGATTTTGTCCTGAAAGCTAAGTTTTTTAACTGAATGCTGCTAGTAAATACGTAATTGAATGTAAATATGTGTGTCGCGCTTATAACACTGGTGAAGTGAGTGTTCATGGCTATTTTGTGTAAAAAAAATATAAAGATAATATAAAGACAAAAAATAGTAGGGGCGTACAGCTATTTGTGCGCCCCTATCACCTGGCAGGAAAATATTAAGTTATATTGACAATTTAGAAATGCAACAGCGCTTTTAAGCCTTGACCAGGTCTGATGGAACTGGAATTCGTTTGCCGTTTTCGTTGTCTAGTGGAGCAAGGGCGGTGAGTGTTCTGTACAACTCCAATGTTTCGCTAGTAATCTGGTTCCAGGTATAGTGTGCTTGCACATAACTCTGGGCGTTTTTAGCCATTACCGCCAATTCATTCTGGTGATTGATTGCCCATTCCAAGCTGCGGAGGCAGGAGTCTACATTTTTTACCTGGAAAAGCATCCCTCGGTTTTTGCCAATCAATTGCTGATGCACGGGAATGTCACTACCGAGTACGGGAACACCTTCCTGCATTGCTTCCAACATTGATAGAGGTAATCCCTCCAACTCAGAAGGAAGTACAAACAATCCCGCACCCCGAAGGATTTCTGCAAGACGGGGACCTCTAAGTTCACCTGTGAATATGATGTTCTTGTTATTCGCCGCCATCTCGGTGATCTCCGAGGTGAACTCATTGGTATCGCTGGTACCGCCCACCATGACGAGTTTCCATCCTTCTTGCTGAAGATTTTGGAAGGCTTTGATGAGTAAGTCAGGGCACTTTTCCGGTACGAGTCTACCTAAAAATAGAATATAGCGTCCCTGTTCCAGACCTAGCGAAGTTCCATAGCTAAAAGTAGGGTCTGAATCACCCATATTTGAGGGTGCGTTAGGAATATAAATTGTCTCCTTACCGTAAGTTTCCTTAAAGTATGAGCGCAGTTCCTCTGAGACGACGATCATGCTATCAGAGAAGCGGACAGCAGCACGTTCGCCGCGACGGATTAGGTCGCTAGAAGCTTTGTTCCATTTGGCACGTTGCCAATCTAAGCCATGACAGGTAACAACAACTTTTGCCGAGGAAGCAATTTTGGGTAGCCAAGTAAAGAGGGCTGGTCCTAAAGCATGGAAGTGAACGATATCATAACGCTTCGCATTGCAAGCGATCGCTCCCAGCGCCGAACTCAACAGAGCATCCATTCCCTTGATATTCAAGCTGGGTATGGAAACAACCTTCACACCATGAACGTTATAGTGGCTGAGCGAAACATCTCCAGTGTATGAGGAACGGGCAAACAAATCCACTTCATGACCCTGTTCCACAACCCGTGAATAAATTTCTTCACAGTGGTGCTCGATACCACCCTGTTTAGCAGGCAACCCTTTTGCTCCAATTACGGCAATTTTCATGGCGAAACCCCGGTAAAAGTTTTTTGATTAATCTGGCTAGTAGACAAATTCCGCTGTTGCCAGCGGCTTAGCATATCGCTGTAGATATCACCCACGACAGTCTTGGCACTGTAAGGTTTGGCAGCTTTAACGCACGCCTCGATTGGATAATCTCCACCGTTGTGCAGTACCTTCCGCAAGGCATCTGCAATTGCGGCTGGCGATCGCTCCTCGCACACCACTCCACTATCAGTAGTGAGTAGGTTTGGAGTTTCGCCGCATTGGGTTGTCACCACTGGCGTACCACTGGCAAGTGCTTCGAGAACGACCATAGGAAGACCTTCATAGGCGCTCGTTAGTACAAAAACACTACATACACGTTGCAACTGTGCAAGTTCTGCCTGGGCTAATGGTCCCAGCAGCGTTACCTGTCCGGACAATCCAAGGCGGGAAATCTCAGAACGTAGCTTATCCTTTAAGTCTCCATCGCCTGCTATGAGGAGGTGAACATTTGAATCGTTCAGGGCAGCAATGGAGCGGACTAGCAAGACGGGATCTTTCTGGGCGTGAAGGCGACCAGCAAATAGAATAAAGCGTGTATCTTCCGCTAAACCCATCTGCTGTGCAAGTGTGCGCCTACCTTTCTCTCGTTCATCTAAGGTCAATGGGTAGCAGATTTCGTTATCTACTGTGTTTTTGACGTAGGAAATGCGCTCTGCTATCTCTGGGTAATGCTGCTGGTAATGTTGCACCGATTCAGTATTACACGACAAGATTTGAGAAAACTGACTTACAAGATAGCGTTCGATAGCAAAATATGCTGCTGGAAAACGTTGCCACAGAATCGCATTTTTTTTGTCCGCAGAATTAATTTGCTTTTGAATATCGTTGTGAATAAAGAGAGTCTTTTCTCCTGACCAGTTGCGAGTAAAAAGTGTGGGTTCCAGCCTGTGAAAGTGCATGAAATCCGAACTCAAATTCCGACCCAAAAGGGCAGCCGTATATTTAATAGTGGTTGGTACTAATTTTTTAAAGTTATCGTTTTCTATAAAAAACAAGGGCATAAAGCGGATCTCTCTGCCTGCCAACTGGGCGTCTCTCCATACTCCTATGGGTTGCGATGGATCGTTCTCCGTGCCTACCAGCCGGATTTCAAACTCGCTAGGAGCGTATTTAACAAAAGTGCGTATGACTGTTTGTATACCCCCGATGCTAATGCTACTCGGATTGAACTGGTAGAAGATAGTCAAAACAGGTTTACGCATAACAATACCTATATATAGCTAGGTGTATTGGTTGTTTTTTTGTTGTGGCAAAGATTAATTAAGCAGTCTGTCAGTAGATTTATTTCAGCATGATTGCTTAGCTGACTTGAGAGTCTGAGATTCTCTTCCTCATAATTGCTTAGATTACTGTAAAACCCTACTTAAGTAAATTGAATTTGCCAGATTTTACAGAAAGTTCTCAAATTTCCTACTTGACTTCATGGCAACTTTATAATGAGGTTCAAGACGCTATGAAGGCAAAAAATGGCTCAATTTTAACACTGCCCAATAATTTCTCCCAAACCCGAAAAACCCTGACCCAGCCATTCCTAAGCTTTTACCAAATCTAATACCACCCTAAAAGAGAACTCGTTACTCCTACTACTACTATCAAAAGTAGGAGTTATAAAATACTCCTTATGGAAGATGTGGACTAAGTTTATACGTAAGATTACTTAGTTTTATGAATTGTACTTTGAAATTAACTTTCCGAAGGCTATTACTACTATCAAAAGTAGGAATTATAAATACTTCTTATGGAAGATGCGGACTGAGTTTATACGTAAGATTACTTAGTTGTATGAATTGTACTTTGCAATTAACTTTCCGAAGGCTATTACTACTATCAAAAGTACGAATTATGAATACTCCTTATGGAAGATGCGAACTGAGTTTATACATAAAGCCGCTTAATTGTATAAATTGTACTTGTGTACTTTACAATTAACTTTCCGAGGCATCGGATATAAACTGCTAATGAAGTCTGTATTTAAAAGTGTAATTTGACAGCCACTATGCAAAAGTACAATTTTATTTAATATTCTCTACTAGAAGATATTTCTTTGCCGATCCGCAGTAGCAGCCTGCAAGAGCGAATTTGCTTAGTTGTCCTATTGGTGAGGGGTATCAACGTAACGCATTTAAGCAAGTGTATATCAGCGGTCTTCTCTACATGGAAAGGGGACTCGCCTTTTTCCCATAACAAAATTCTCCTACCCCGAACACGGTTAGGAGAAGAGGATTCGCCATAAGCGTATAGAACGTCCTTACAACGGTACGCTTATGGTTCGAGCTAGAAGTAATCGATTAATGCTTGTTTAAGCGCGATCGCTATTTTTAGGAGCCTTCGCTGTCAGCATTTTTGGCGTACTGGCATCTTCCTTGTAGTATGCCTTGGCATGGTGGAAATAACTATCAGGTTCGTTTTCCACAATCACACCATTGACGACCAAGCCCAAGACCTTCTGACCTGACTGTACCAAAAATTGCTTACAAGCAGCAGCGCTGACAGTATCAACCACGCCTGGGCGAACTACCAATAACATACCATCAGTCATCTTGCCTACTGCCAGAGCATCTGCCACCAGAACAATTGGAGGCGTATCAAGGATTATAAAATCGTAGTCTTTAGAAAAATTGTCAATTAATCCAGCCATCCGCTTTGAGTCAACAAGAGCCAATGGATTAGGAGGAATTACCCCGGAAGGAAGCACATCCAGGTTATCCATCACTTCGCGCACAGCCATCTCAAACTCAGCTTGATTAACGATGACATCGCTCAGACCAATTGCATTAGTCAAGTCCCAAATATGATGCTGCATGGGATGGTGCAGATCCGCATCTATTAATAAAACTCGTCTTCCTAGTTGAGCCATAGCGATAGCCAAGTTGGCACAAACTGTAGACTTGCCTTCTTTAGAAACAGAACTTGTCACCGCAATGACTTTCAGCTCTTGATCTGGACTGAGAAACTTCAAGTTTGCCTGAAGCATACGGTAAGCTTCACTGATAACCGAATGTGGATTATCTCTAACAGGAAGCTGCGGAAGAATTCTTTCTAGTTTCTTACTGCGAAAAGTAACTTTTTTCTTCAAAGAAGGAATCATTCCCAGGACAGTATATTTAAATAACTCCCGCACCTCCTTGGCAGTTTTGATAGTTGGATCTTTCAGGTCTACAAGGAAAGCAGTAATTACATAAAGTAGACTGCCTGCAACAATTCCGGCAGCTATGATTATTAGCTTGCGAGTACCTACGGGCTTTTCTGGAACTGTAGCGGCGGAAATTAAACTAGCGTTGCCTACATTTTGATTTTCCGCAATCTGAACCTCTTGAAGATTTTTTAAAAGAATTTGGTAGGTAGATTGCGCGGCTTCTACTTGCCGTTGTAAATCCCGCTGACCCTGTTGCAATCTAGGTAAAATGTTCGCTCTTTGTTTGTACGCCTCCTGAGCGCGAGATAAAAAAGTCACTTGATTAGCCAAACCTAAGCGTTGCACTTCTGCATTGACTAATTCTGCGGTCAGTTTTTGTTCAAGTTCCCCAATTTGTAAATTTGCTTCGGATACTTGTTGGTTGGTGCCAACAATCTCTCCTACCCGTTCCTGTAGTAAAGCTTTTAATGCCGCTTGTTTGCTTTCGAGATTAATTATTTTGGGGTTTTCATCCTGAAAGCGGGTGCGCTCAACTGTCAACTCGCCTTCAATTTTTTGGAGTTCTATCAGCACTTGCTGAACTGCGGGAGATTGGCTGAGCGAGTTTAGAGCCATAGCCCGCTGTGAATTCAGTCCTATCTTACTTTGGAAGGCGGCGACTCTAGCAGTTGCATCTTCAAGTTCAGCTTGAGTTTGCGCTTTTTTGCTGTCTAGCTCTGCGATCGCTTTTACGGCTGAGCTTCCTTCTTCTTCTAGAGCTACAATGTTATTCTGTTCTTTGAAACTACGCAAAGCGGCTTCTGCTTGACGAACAGTGGCTTCAGTCTTCGGTAGCTGCTTACTAATAAATTCGCGAGCCGCCGCTGCTTGAGCGCGGTTATTAAGTACATTCTTCTCGCGATACAAATCCATCAGTTTGTTGACTATCTTTGCAGCTTCCTGGGGATCTTTGCCTTTAACGGATATCTGCAAAACATCGGTTCCTTTGATCCCTTTTACCGTAAGCTGTTTTAGGAAATCAGCAGGTTTTAGGGGATCTCCCTTTTTGTCTTTTAGGTTTAGAGAATTTATCGTCTCTTGTATCAGAGGCTCAGAACGGACTATCTCGGCTTCTGTATCCAGAGGAGTATTCAAGACATTGAGCGGTTCTAACTGTCCGATTTTTGCTCCCGCCTCTGTGACTAAAGCAGAAGTCGTATTTTGCTTCTTAAACAAAAGCCTCCCTTCGGCTTCGTAGGTAGGCTTTTTTAAGAACGCAAATGCGGCGGCGAGTGCAACTGTAAATATAAAGACGGTACTGGCGGGTAGCCAACGCCGTTTGAGGATAAGCCAGTATTTTTTAAAATCTATATCTTCTGTGTATTGTCTAGTTTCCATAAGAGGCTCGTGTAGGAGAGTGGTAATAAGGTTGTTTTGGAGGCAGGTGTATTAGCCGCTCCCAGAAGCGAGTCCTTGCAGTGTAGACTATTTCCTCGCTTATCGAGAGGCAGCATCTGGTAGTTCTTACTCAGCCGACAATTGTATCCTAACAAGGCTAGTAAAAGTTGGAGTGATAAAAAAAACTGTTAATCAATGAAAGGATGAGCTTAAAGCTGTATGCAGTAGCATTCGGCTGGTAGCTCTAGATAAGAGGGATTAACAAAAGCGGGCTGCGAAATTTTTTTGATGCTGACGGACAACCGGACTATGGCAAAGAGTAGAAGTGCGATCGCTTTGGATGAAAGCACCTTAAGCTTACACCTTAAAGCAGAATTAACTGCGCGATCGCTATAGAATGACTCAAACAATTGAGTCGGAAATATTTTAGGTCCTATCGGAGGCAGTTTTGGGACGATTGCCGGAGTGACTGGAAGATTAATTTGGCACAAATATCTGGGAACATATTTCTGCTTTGTGCGATCGCCCTCAAAATCCTGAGATATCTGTATAAACATCCGATTATTCTTTAGCCAAAGAGATTACCACCAGCCTGAACAAATCGGATGATTGCCAGGATTCACGGCATGAATATCCTTGGTGTGTGAATGAAACCGTCCCCGCTCCTGAAGATAAATCTCTTACCTTAAAGCTTTCAACCTGTTTGACAGGTTGAAAGCCTTTGCCTAAACTCCCTAAAAAAAGTTGCACGCGGCGTGAGCCAAATTGCCTGACTACGGCTTAATCAAATGTTGCTCAAACTTGCGATAGTTACCAATTAACCTTGCCCGCTCAAAAGGGGGATAAAACAAGATGGTTCCCAAAGGTAAACCAACTGCCAAAACAGCGCCCATCACCAAAGGATTTAGCAATCCAACTTGGAAGCCAACTCCTAAAGTCATGCCTAACGCCATTGCTAATAGCGACACCCCAATCGCGAGATTGGGACTAAATCCTCTTTTCAAACAACTAACTGCCAGACTCTGCGCCCCAAAACCAGCCATAAATACAGCAAAATCCACCGCTTCAAACCCAACCGCCGCCGAATTTGCCGCTCTAAATTGCTCGCCAAAACCCGTCACAAAAAAAGCGACAATTCCCGCAACCAACAAAGCTACAACCGTGTCTATACCCGCAAACTTAACTTTATACCTGGATAGAAGCTTAGCGACAAACACAGCCCCAGCCGCCGCCGTAGCCGCTGCTGCCACACCAAATGCAGCGACAAACAGCGTGATAAACCCAGCCATGACCACACCCATCGCCCCAACTTGGGCAATCGTTCCGCCCCAAGCGATTCCCTCAATCCAAGCCGCCGAGGCAGCAAGTGTCACCAGTAAAGCGAGCGCCATATAAGGTAGTTTTTTGTTCGCAATCGGAACCGGGGCAGTCTGAATCTTAACAGTAATATCGTGAGTTTCTGGCAGAGAATTTGTGTGTAATAACAGATGTCGCTCGTAGGTCTTATCTGCCATCAACCGGCTGGTATTCACATTGATTTTACACTTCGCCTGATTGTTCTCAAACTTAACGGAATCAAAAGAAATCCAAGTGTGAGTATCTGGTGTATGGGGGGGATCGCTTTCGTGGGGTGCCACTTCCCAATTTCCTTCCAGAAGGGTATCAGGAATCGAGTTCGTAACTGCGATTGTTTGAGTCACCCTTTCACCTAATTTTCTTGCCTTAAATTCTAGGATGGGTTTACTCAGCTTCGCTTCGGGTACGCGAATCACATAGATAGGCTTGAGAGCTTCCAAGGCGATCGCTGCGTTAGGATAGCGGTCTTTTGGTTTGATTTCCACCATCTTTTGCAACCAGTCAATCCACCGCAGACTGAGCTTGGGAACGAGATGCTTGAAATTAATTCGATAATCATCATCAATTAACTGGCTAATCTCAGAAGATTTGATGCCAGTTAATAAGCAAATTAGCGTTGCTCCCAAACTATATAAATCTGAGGCTTCAGTAAGCTGCCGATGGAATAATTGTTCGGGCGGCATGAACCCTAAAGTTCCTTTTGCCACGCTGTTCATCGTTACTTCCCCATCCCCAATTCGAGCCAGACCAAAATCAACTAAAAAAACATTGATGTTGCCATCAACCAAGATATTTTCGGGTTTAATATCTCGATGGATAACAGTGGGAATGCGATTTTGCAGATAAACAAGAATTTCTAATAAAGAGACGGCAATTTTCTTAATTTCATCCGGGTCGAAGCTACGAGGTACGGCTAAAGACGGTGCTTTTTTATACTCCTGAACCATGCAAAAGCCATCGGATGTTTGGAAGGAATCTAGGTAGCGGGGGATTCCGGGATGATTCAGTCCCTGTAACACTTGAATTTCGCGCTGGTAGGCGTCGTAGTCTGACCAGGTGGCGTTGATTTTAGCAAACTGAAACCGTTTAATGACAGCGGGTTGCCGAGTTTTCAGATTGAGCGCCAGGTAGGTTACTCGACCACCGGCGCGGTTGTGTCCTAATTCTCGGACGACCTGATAACCGTGGCTGGATAAGTCTGGAAAGTTGCTCATGTGTGAGAGAACGAACGCAGGTTGAATGAGTTTATGCAACTGCTACGCGAGCAGTTGCAGTTAGCGGGAGCCGCTAGAGCGAGTAGCCGCTAACTTGCGGTCATACGCTAGAGCGAGTAGCCGCTAACTGCGGCATACGCCAAAGCGATCGCGCAATCCGAACAAACCAGGGATGGCAGATAAAGGAAGTGGGTGTACGCCTTTTTTGAGACTTCATCTTTCCCCTTTTCCCAGTTGTCCCTTCTCATCCTAGTTCACCAGCTTAGGAGTAGGAATTTCTGTTTTCGCTGTGAAAGTTCATAAAAATAAAGTGAGTGAGCTACACCTAGTTAAGAACTTGATATCTAAGGATCGTAATTATGACACAGCTATCAGAAGCGAATGTGGCGATTTCTAAGGAAGTTAATAATTCGAGAGGTTCCGATTGTTTAGGTTGGGAGTGTCTAGGCTGATTGTTGCGATCGCCTTCTTCCTATGCGCTCTTAGCCGGGATCGTCGCCAGCGAATGCCACTTTTTGCAACGGCTCCTCGGAAGCATCCACGGTCTTAGCACTGGTTGCAACTTTGCAAACTCCAGATTCGTCACCATTATTGCCAACATCCCCGCTTGGATTGACCCGAATGGGCGATGAAGATTTGGTTCCAGTGTTTATACAGTGAAGTTAGCAACTGAAAAGTGATTTTAATTATGCGTCAGATCCTGGGCACTCTTTCTCTATTGGGGTTTCTACAATGTTTTCCAGCAGTTGTTTCTGCTCAAACACAACCTGCTTCAGACGCCCCATCTGACCCCATCGAACAGGTGATTGCTGCCAAATTAATGACTGCATATCCTGATGGACAGTTTCGTTCAGAACAATTCATCAGTCGTGCAGAACTTGCCTCAATTTTGGTCAAAACTTTTAAACTGGACAAACGAGCGGGTGCCACCAAACAAGAAGTTATTTCAGTTCAAGATGTACCTTCTTCCCACTGGGCATATAACGACATTCAGACAGTTTTAAAAACTGGCATTATGAAGGGATATCGGGGAGATATGTTCTTCCCCAACCAAAAAATCAATCGCGCTGAAGCTTTATCTATCTTTGCCCAAGCTCACGGTGTATTTCAGTTTCCGAATGACACCGTTGCTAAAATTCTTGCGAAGTATCCAGATTCCGGGAATATACCGGATTGGGCTAAAAAATCGATGGCAACTGCACTTTACGAGGGATTTGCTAATCCCGATGAACAAGGCAATCTGAATCCCCTAAATCCGATGACGAGAGGGGATATGGCTTACGCCTTGAGTAAATTTTTGGAGCGACAAGAAGCACCCGCACCGATGTTGGAAGAAGATTTACCTTCGCCAGCGAGCTTACCAATCCAATAAGTTCCGAAAAAGCCGTTTTCTCAAAGAAAACGGCTTTTTTGCTTTTGAAGAGCGCCAGAAGGCGGCTCGCTTGTTACACTCGATAAGTTTGGAGCGATAAGTTTGGAGCGATCGCTAACCGATGAACGCCACGCCAAATAATCGAGATATGCGGCGAGATTTTGCCAGCCGCGACGATTTAATTACCTATCTCCGCGAACAATTCCCTGCCGCCGCCGAACGCGATGACGCGATCGCTACCACCGTAGGAGGACGTAAAGCCGCAGAAGCCTTCTTAAGTCAAGTAGATCCCGCCCGTTACGCCAAAACGCGCAATTCTTTTAGTGGCGCAGTCACGCGCCTTTCACCCTATCTCCGCTACGGCGTCTTGAGCTTGGCAGAAGTGCGGGATGCTGTGCTGGACAAAGTGGAAAACCGAGATGACGCACAAAAACTCATCAACGAACTCGGCTGGCGCGATTACTGGCAGCGTCTCTATACCAAGCTGGGAAACGACATTTGGGAAGATCAAGAGCCTTACAAGACAGGCTACACAGCCAAAGACTATGCCGAAAAGTTACCGGAAGATGTTGACAAAAGTAGCACCGGCATGGTCTGTATTGACAGTTTTAGCCGCGACTTGCACTCCTCTGGCTACCTGCACAACCACGGGCGAATGTGGCTAGCCGGTTACCTAGTTCACTGGCGGCGGATTCGTTGGCAAGTCGGGGCAAGATGGTTTCTGCAACACCTACTGGATGGCGATCCAGCCAGCAATAATCTCTCCTGGCAGTGGGTTGCCAGCACCTTTAGCCAAAAGCCTTATTTCTTTAACCGGGAGAACTTAGAACGCTATACGGATGGC
>NZ_JACJOQ010000598.1:0-5160 GCF_014695635.1 Coleofasciculus sp. FACHB-712
ACACAACAAAGCTAAAATGCCGTTAATCAGATAAAAGGCGGCAACCACTTGGGTTTCACTCCAGCCACTCAGTTCTAAATGGTGGTGAATCGGTGCCATCTTAAATAAACGCTTGCCGATCCCATCCGGGCCTTTGGTGGCTTTATAGTAGCCCACCTGCGCCATTACTGAGAGCGATTCCACGAAGAAAATACCGCTGAGGATAAATAGCGCCCAGAGATTGTTCGTCAGAAGTCCGACTGCTGTCAGTGCGCCTCCCAGCGCCATCGAACCCGTATCGCCCATAAAGACGCGGGCTTTGTTGCGGTTGTGAACCAAAAAGCCTAGGTAGCTGCCACTCATGCAGGCGCAAAAAATCATCAAACTTGGCGACACGGGAGCAACAATGGCACCGAGTCCCAAAAGAGCGATCGCGCCCGTTCCCGCTGCTAGTCCATCGACTCCATCCGTGAGGTTCGTCGCATTACTTTCCGCCACTAGCACAAATACTGCTAAGGGCCAGAACAGTAACCCCAAAGGAATCGCTAAACCAAAAGGCAAGGCAATCGTGGTGATACTGGCTGGTTGATGCCAGACCAGCCACAAAGAAAACAGAACACCCACCCCAATCTGCAAAATGAGTTTCATCCGGGGCGAGATGCCTTTATTCGACCGGCGTCTAATCACTTGCCAATCGTCAACCCAGCCAATCGCACCGTAGGCTAAAGTTACGATTGATACGGCAAGTACGGGGAATAATCCTTGTATGCCTACAGCCAATCCAGCCCACACCAAAGCGACGATTACCCCGACTGGCACAAAAAACACCCCGCCCATTGTCGGAGTGCCTGCTTTTTGTAAATGCGCTTGGGGGCCATCCTCCCGAATAAATTGACCCGCTTTTAGGGCTTGCAGGAAGGGGACTGCCCAATATCCTAAAAGAGCCGTCACCAAGGCGCAAAGCCACAGGGGAAACGTCATCGAGATGCCTACCGATGGGAAGACACCTGCTTGCAGATCGAATAATATCGTCCCTAGGGAAAGCCCAACTGCCAGTAACGCTAGCAGGCTAGTTCCTGAGGGGTTGAACGACCGACCAGAAAATAATTTAGCGTCCACAAATTTTTCGTTCACTTCTCACACCAGAATTCAGAATTTCAGAATCCAGAATTTACTCTGACGCCTGAGTGCTGAATTCTTTTCGTCTGACTAATCTTCGTCTACATCGATGATTTCATCATCGTCTTCGAGATCATCGTAAACATCATCCGGTGCCATCAGATCGGAGATTTCTGCATCACCATCGCGGAAACTATCTTCCGCTTGAACATCCCGCGCCAACAAGCGTCCTGTGGATTCCAGCCAGTCGAGAATCGATGGTTCTTGTTGTAACGGAATCAGACCAGCCAGCTGGTGACGAGGTTCTTCACGCAGAGACGGGTTGTACATATTTGACATATTTGAGGATTTCGGATTGGGAGCTAACTAGACATATTGAGTTTACCACTCCCAGAAACGCGATCGCTGGCGTGGAGACTATTACGTGTCAAGGGAGTTGTTATCAAACTTATCAACTAGGTGCTGGTGGCTGATGCCATCTGCGTATTGAACAAAAGTTAAGCTGGGGGTAGAGAAGTCACCCAGAAGAGAGGTCTAGGAGGAAATGAGGAAAGCAGCACTGTTGGAAGCGATCGCTTCTCAAAATCGCGGACTGCTAGCAACCGAAACCGACAAAATAGCGATTCTCTCAGCGGTTGCCCGATTGGAAGACCTCAACCCTACTCCCCGTCCGGTTGAGGCAACTGACCTACTAGATGGAAATTGGCGACTACTTTACACCACCAGTCGCGGTTTATTAACCATTGACCAACTGCCATTTCTCAAACTTGGTCAAATCTATCAATGCATTCGAGCCAAAGACGCCAAAGTTTACAATATTGCTGAAGTTTATGGCTTACCCTATTTGGAAGGATTTGTTAGCGTTGCTGCTCGGTTTGAACCAGTTTCTGAACGTCGTGTATTGGTAAAATTTGAGCGTTCTATTTCTGGTTTACAGCGTCTCATTAACTATCAGTCGCCTTCAGAATTTATTCGGCAAATTGAAAGCGGTCAGCGATTTCCAGCTTTAGATTTTGGTATCGACAGCAGCAACCAGCAAGGTTGGCTGGATACTACTTATCTAGATGAGGATTTGCGGATAGGCCGAGGCAATGAAGGCAGCGTGTTTGTGTTAACAAAAGCTTAGGTTAATGGCTAGTGGCTAATGGTTAATGACTATTAGCCATTAGGAAGATAAATTCCTGCAAAATAGGGCGGGGTTAGTCTTTTTTTTACGAACCACTAAGAACGCGAAGGATGCCAAGGAAGAAAAAGAGGATTTGCCGAATTAATTGGAATTACTACACATAAATAATATCCAGTTATCTAAAAATCATTACCCGTTAGCAATTAATCAGATGGAATCTACGCAAGAAGTTTTGCTCCGCTTGTCCCAAGGACAATTAAATCTACTACAAACTTGTCCTCGAAAGTTTCAACAAATCTACTTAGATAAACTGAGTTCACCCACCAATCCAGAACAACTAGAACGGCAAAATTGGGGCAGTCGCTTTCACTTATTGATGCAGCAGCGAGAACTGGGATTGCCGGTAGAATCTTTGGTGCAAGAGGACGCCCAATTACATCGTTGGGTGACGGCATTGGTGGATGCAGCACCAGAAATCTTGATATCTAACCCGAAAACCTTCCGCCAAAGCGAACATTGTCGCACGCTGAATTTTCAGGGATATTTATTGACAGTCATCTATGATTTGTTCATTGAAGACACGCAATCTGCTGAAATTTTGGATTGGAAAACTTATCCTCAACCAAAAAATCGGCGTTGGTTAGAAAAAGATTGGCAGACTCGCTTGTATCTTTATATTTTGGCAGAAACTAGCGATTATTTGCCAGAACAGATTTCTATGACTTACTGGTTTGTCCAGTCTCAGCCTCAACCAGAAAGCCTCAAATTTACTTATAATGCCGTTCAACACGAGCAAACGAAAAGGGATTTAACAGAACTGTTGACGCAGCTAACCGATTATTTGCAACGTTATCAGCAAGGAGAAGATTTCCCTCAAGTTCCAGAAAACGCTAATCGTTGCCCTGACTGTAATTTTGCGATTCGGTGTCAGCGCGATCGCAATTTTTCAAATACTTCGCATCTTACCAGTGAAGAAAATTTCTCTCATCAAGATTGGCTACCCAATTTAGCGAATATTCAGGAAGTTTCCCTGTAAAAAATAAAAAATCAAAATTTATGACAAATCCTGATAAAAACGAGCCTGCATCTAACTACTCTTCCATCTATATCCGCGACCTTGAAATTGACGATCTTGCCCCGGTTTACCACTTGGGAGAAGCTGTATTTACAAGCAATTTGTACCCTTATTTATATCGCACCTGGGATGAATGGGAGGTGATTGGACTTTACAATACCGATCCGGAATACTGTCTGGTTGCTGAAATCGACGAACAACTGGCAGGGTTCATTTTGGGAACCGTGATTAGCAAAGCATCCTGGACTTATGGATACATTATTTGGCTGGGTGTGAATCCGAATTTTCAGCGTCGAGGCGTCGGGGACAAGCTCGTTGATAAGCTGGTAGAACGGATGATTGAAGATGGGGTGCGATTCATGCTGGTGGATACCGATCCCGCGAATGTCCCAGCCGTGAAGTTTTTTAGCCGCAAAGGTTTTGGCAATACTCGCCAGCACATTTTCTTGTCGATGAATTTGAGCAAGCACGAGTATTATGGCAGGCTGATTGCCTACGAGCGCGAAAAAGCTGAGAGGGCTGCTTATAAGCGATCGCGCCGCCGTCCTTCCACTCAAACCCAAGGAATTGCTAGCGAAGCAGCGACAAAAGTTATGGTGACTGACACTCCCTCAACCCCTGTCGAACCTCCGAATTTCTCCGATCCCGAAAGTTAACCTTTTCTTTTTGATAACAATTTTCCTTAACTACTGCTGCGGCTAAAGAAAATCGCCGCTAAGACTATCAAACCCAATAAGGCTAGGGGAACCCACAGATTGACAAGCTCGCTCATCTCAGTTGTTTTAATCTTGGCAATCAACTTAATTAATTAATATTTTTTATAAAAAATGGCTAAAATGTAAAGCGAAATTTATTTTTAAGGCAACCATGACATCAAAAGATACGGTGACATGGCTACAAGAGAGAACAGCGCTGGGTGTACTATCGGCAGAAGTGTTAGAAGCGATCGCGCAACTTCTGGAAGAAAAAGTCGTACCAGCGCAAACGACTTTAGTGGCGGAGGAAACGCCCCCCGAAGGACTCTATATTCTCAAACAAGGGCAACTAGAAGGCGATTCTCTTTCAGAGACGCTACGCGAACGCACCAACCAAACAGGTTTAGCCTGGGTGATTAGTTTTCTTCCTGGAGCCACCATTCACTTACAAGAGCTACTGTTAGACCAGCAGGCTCAAAGAACTATCAAGACACTCAGCGAATGCACGCTGTGGTTTATTCCCGCAGAGCAATTTCGGCAAATAGTCGCCCAATATCCCGAAATTACCCAAGCCTTCTCCCAGCGGTTGGCTCAAGAACTCGCTCAACTATCGTCTCAACTGAACTACGAACAAGAGCGTCAAACCGCCTTGCGCCCTTATCTGGTAGCAAAGGCAAGACGCGGGGTGGTGGGAAAAAGCCGCTATGCAGTCCGGCTGCGCCAGCAAATCAAAGAGGCGGCTGAGTCAAGGCGTCCAGTCTTGATTTTCGGGGAACCGGGACTAGAAAAAGACAATACCGCTGCTCTGGTTCACTTTGGTTCTTCCTATCGGCGCGAACCGATCGTTAAAGTAGACTGTAGTACGCTGCAAGCAAGTGGTGCAGAACTATTTGGTCGTGCTAGTGGCAAACCAGGGCTAATTGAATCCCTGGGGACAGGCACTTTAGTCCTCAACAACATCCAAGAACTTCCCCCAGAGTTAACGCCGAAGCTGGCTCAATTATTAGAAACCAACACCTACACCCCCCTTAGCCGTTCGGAAGACCCACCAGCCCCAAGCCGCTCGTGTCAAGCCCGCATTATGATGATTGCGGAAAAACACCTACCGACAATTGAGCGTCAAGTCGGTCATTTAATTAAAGTGCCGCCGCTGCGGGTGCGAAAAG
>NZ_JACJOQ010000599.1:0-2047 GCF_014695635.1 Coleofasciculus sp. FACHB-712
AAAATGGTTGATACTTTGCTTGCTACTGCACTTGATTTAGTCAATCCAAAACACCTACGCAACTGGTTCACAAACTGCTGCTACTGTACTTCATGAACTTGCAATCTGCTGTATTTGATTCAAGCCGATGGGCGGATTTGAACCGCCGACCGTTCGATTACGAATCGAATGCTCTACCACTGAGCTACACCGGCACTGCCGATTTACTATCGTAGCAGGTTTAGATAGAAACTGTTGCACCCAATTTCTGGAAGAAATGCGATCGCGTTCAAATTTATAGCACCAGCCGCCGCCACTGCCGACCACCATCATGCCAAGATGGATCTAAAGTCGGTGGGGATCGAGACGGATGGTAGACCCAAAATTAAAAAATCGCACCCGCAACATCAAAGGCACTCGGAAAGTCAGTGCTGAACAGTATGCACAACTAAAAGCTGAACTTGCTACTCCCTACAAAGGTCTTAGGCAATTTGTTTATGTGGCGTGCGGCGCTTCTGGCTTTATCGGAGGGATGGTCTTTCTTGCCAAGTTAGCCTCCGGTCGGGAAATTGCCTCAGCCGTGCCTAACTTAGCACTACAAATTGGCGTAGTTGCTTTGATGGTTTGGCTGTTTCGCCTAGAACAAAAATCCCAACGTAAGCCATAAAGCTGATCGTTTCCAGTAATCTTGCGGATTCCTCTAAGGGGTAAGACAATCTAAGCTTGAAAGAAGGGATCTGGTGAGTATTTCGCACCCTGAGAACTTGCGAGTAAGATAGGCTAGATTCAGTTATTTGGCTTAACGACATTCTTGCAGTCTTTGGCTTCCCTTGTTGAATGCCGATAAGGTTCTGCGTTACTTCATCGGCTGAGCCTCACCTAAGATTAAGTGTCATCCCAACACATGGAACTAGAACAACGCTTGGGTCTATATCAGGTATTCCTTAAGCTCTATGAGCACCATCGTGGTTTACTAGATGAGATTCTGAAGCTAGAAGATAGCGGCAATAAATTTCTTAGTGGCATTGCACCTCGATATATCCAAGGCGTAGCGCAGGAGCAGCAAGTCTATCTAGTCACAAATTTAATAGATGCTAAAACACAAATGTTGTTTCAGCCGCAGCGAATTTGGACACTGGGGCGGGCGCGTCAAGCTGCCCTACCGATTCCGGATAGACGGTTGTCTCGCAATCATGCAGCGATTCGATATATCGACGATCAGGGGTTTTATCTGGTTGACCTGAATAGTACAAATGGGACTTTCGTCAATGGCGAACCTGTATACAAATGTGTTCTTCTCAAGGACGGCGATCGTATTCGTCTAGGTGGTCTGGCTTTCTCCTTTTTCCTGGGCAATACTATCTGCATGGTGGATAATGTCTCTGCAACCCTGATGGCAGAAATTAATGCCTTGACAAATGCAGAGCAATCGCTTCCGGTTACAGAAATAGAAACCCCTACCTCTCCTACAACAGTTCAGCCTCCTAACACCGAGTGCCAAAAAGAGACTCTACATTTCCTCTCTGGCCCCTCTGCCATTAGAGATCCATTAGTCCCAGTTTTGGAATCTCCTGTGGACCCTCAGCTAACTCCGACTCAGCAATCAGAAATTTTAGACCGTTTTTTCAGTAGACGAATTTCCGATCCAGGTACACAAAACTAAACTTTATAAGATATTTATACGAAAAACCCGTTTCCAATAAGAAAACGGGTTTTTTTATGTGTAAGAGTAGCCCTAAGCTTCCCAAAAAATGATTTAGAGGGTAGGCGAGCCTACCCTATAGTGCTTTTAGTCGTCTAGAAGTTCTTCCTCTAACTCTTCGTCTTCGGCGTCAACTCGCGTGACAGAGTTGGCAGGAACGACTGCCCCCATCTCTAGCTTTTGACGCACCTTTTGCTCAATTTCTTGAATTAACTCAGAGTTTTCTTCCAGGTACTTAATGCTGTTATCCCGACCTTGGGCAATGTTATCACCGTTGTAGCTATACCAAGCTCCTTTACGGGTAATGACCCCAGTTTGTTCTGCCAGGTCAACCATACACCCTAATGTCGAGATTCCCTTGCCAAA
>NZ_JACJOQ010000006.1:0-1755 GCF_014695635.1 Coleofasciculus sp. FACHB-712
CTATGCCCAAATCCAAGTAAGAGACATGGGGAGGGGAATTCACCCAGACTTTTTGCCCTTCGTCTTTGATTCCTTTCGTCAAGCTGATAGCCAAACGACACGGGTATCCGGGGGATTGGGGTTAGGACTGGCAATTGTCCACCACCTCGTAGAACTTCATGGGGGTACTGTTACGGCTGCAAGTCCGGGAGAAGGGCAAGGGGCAACCTTCACTGTGACGCTACCCCTAATGACAACTGCGCCTCAGACGAGTCAGGACAATCCGTTACTTGATAATTCTCCAAATTTGGAAGGGGTAAAGCTACTGGTTGTAGATGATGAGGTGGATACGCGGGAGTTAATCGTCTTCATTCTCGAAGAGTGTGGCGCACAGGTACGCGCTGTGGCATCGGCGGCTGAGGCGCTGGAGGCGCTAGCTCAGATGAAGCCGGATTTGCTGTTGAGCGATATTGGAATGCCTGAAATGGATGGCTATATGCTGATTCGTCAAATTAGAGCCAAGAGTGCAGAGCAGGGGGGAGAGATTCCAGCGATCGCCCTAACCGCTTATGCTGGCGAAACTGACAATCAGCAAATACTCAAAGCAGGCTTCCAGAGACGCCTCACCAAGCCAATTGAGCCAGACGAGTTAGCGGTAGCGATCGCTAGCCTGATGAGCAGCATCAGTTCCTGAAGCTACCCTTCCCCGAAGAATTGATGTTAGCTCAGTTGCACTAATTTAGTGCCGCATTTAGAACAGAACTTTGAGTTCGCTGGGTTCTGATTTCCACAGTTAGTACAGAAAACGTGAGTGCGAGTCTCTTGAGCCGGAGAATGATTTGAAGCAACCCCAATTGGCTGAGTTGTAACAGGAGAATCAACAGGTTGACTACCCGGTGAATAAAGCTTAAAAGCTTCAATCATCTCCTGAATCACTCTTGCTTCGCGCTTGTAATTTAAGCTATCAGTTGCGCCTTCTTTTTCTAGTTCGACGGCACGCCGATCCAGATATACTTTCAGTTGGTGATACAGAGCTTGTTTTTTCTGCACCGTGTCAGCTTGGGTTAATTTTGCCGTTACCTGACGCTGAATTTCTTCTTTATCCGGGCGACACGCCAATACTTGCAGCACTTGCACCGCTTCTTCCCAACTGGAGGCGATATCGACATTTTCCAAACCAATTACGGTTTGTCGGGTGTAGCGAATTACCTTTTCTTTGGTGAGGCGATTTTCCTCTATTCGCAGCACTTGTAACGCCCTTGCTTGCACAACCAGGCGGAAAATATCTGGATTTTCTGGAAAGATATCCCAAAACGGCGGCTCTTTTTGAATGTGAACGGGAATCGGCGGTTCTTTGCTTTCACCTTTAAGTTGCGCCCGTTTTGCCTGAATCGATTGTCCTTTCCAATCTTGATAAGATTGCTGCAACTCCGGCATTCCCTCAATGCAACGCAGAGAGAAACCACCAATTTCTTGTACAAAAACAATCCGGTGACGTTCAGCTTCTCCCAACGGTGTAATGCCTTCGTTGCTGCCAACTCTCTCCCGCAGAATCGGGATAAGCTTAATTGCCGCTGGATCGCTGCTGTTTCGTCCGCCAACCAGGGCAACTTTGGCATTCAGTGCGGGGGTAAAGCCTGCGTCTTGACGTTTGAGAACGGCGTCAGAGAGTAAAATCAGCGGCTTCGATTTGCTGTAAGCAGTGCCGATGCGGTTGCGGATTTCGGCTTCGTCGTTGTTGAAGACTTTGAATAAGCGATCGCCAGCTGCCAATTC
>NZ_JACJOQ010000060.1:0-4685 GCF_014695635.1 Coleofasciculus sp. FACHB-712
GGCAGATTGCTGAAAGCTTTGTTGCCTTCCCCATGATTCGTAATCATGTCCTGGACTTGCTGCACCAGACTTCGCGTATCAAACAATTCATCCGCATCAATCCCCGCAACTGGCGAACCCGTGATGTTGCGGACGTTATCCATCCCCGACTGAATGCTGGTCATCCCGACTCGCTCTAACCGTCGGAAAATTTCTGGCACATCCTCGATTCGGACTCCCCGCAGTTGGATATTTTGCCGGGTGGTGATGTCGCCGCTGCCATCTTCGCCGTAACGCTGCACAATCTCGGCGAGCATTCGCATTTGATCGCTGGTGAGGATACCGCTGGGCATCCGCATCCGCATCATAAATTTTCCGGGCGTAACGGGTCTGAAGAAAATCCCTACCCACTTGAGTCGGTGGTCGCGGTCTGTTTCGTCCATCGCCTCCCAGCCAACCTGGGCAAAATGTTCAATTTCTGCCTTTACCGCCAGACCATCTTTCTCTGCTTTGAATTTTTCAAATTTATTAAGACTTGCTGTGGGCGTGGCTGTGCTTGTCATGGGTGTGTCCTCATTACGTGGCGCTCGAATGCCCGCAAACGGATAATCTTGTGTTTGTCAATTGCTCGTTGATGATAAGTTATGCAAACTGAACTGTGAAATTCGTATAAGAAATTACAAAATGTTAATACAAATGAAGTTTTTGCATCGATCGGATGCCATTTAGTCATGACATCCCCCTTAAGGAGGATTAATGATTGACATAAGAAATTCTTGTGGCGAGGGGTTTTGGAGTCGCGATCGCTTCCCAAAACCCCTATTAATGCAACCATTGAGTTTCCCTCAACTCACAGCCATCCAATACTAGAACTCACAAAAACGTGATTTTCCTCCTCTTGAACGTGGAGTTAAGCAATTTTGTGAGAATTTACAATCGTTAAAACCGGATTACAAGGAAATATTCAAACCGTTAGTAGGGAACGCTCTTTTGTACGATAGGCATAGAACGGGTACGAAACTCGGCAAATTACTAAATGATCATCCCGACTTCTGTGCTGGCAGATTTGCTGCAAGTCCTGCCCCAGCTGCGACCTCAAATGTATTTCAAGTCTTCCTTAATCGCCTTATCTCATGCGATGGAAGACCAGGTTCTGGCATCTTTAGACCAGCATCTGGTGATTGCCAGTTTCCAGCGAGAGCGCTTCTATCGTCAGGAAGCTCACCGTTATCGACGGATTGCAGAACGGACAGAGCAGTTATATGTGCTGGCAGCCCCAGAAACCGACTTTAGCAACAGTTCGGAAGCTTATGAAACTGTTGCTTTTGAGCCGACCGATGGTTTAAGTCAAGAGTGGCACTTAGTGGTGATCGGGCAGAATTATGCTACCTGCTTGGTTTGTCGAGAACGAAACCTAACAGAGGATGGGCGATCGCGTCAGGGTGTAAGAGGAAAGACCGCAGCTAGAAAAGGAATCGCACCCGCGTTTTCCCCTAGCCGCCGCACTTCTGACCTTCCTCGAACCACCTCCCGATTGCGGATGTCATCGTTTGAAGGGATAGACCCCGCCCGCCGGTTTGAGGGAATCTGGACGTTCGATCGGCAAGTCAGTTGCATCGTTGCTGAATTATTACTCAATCGGATTTCGCAGTACCGTCCGGAATTGGCTCAAAAGCTCGCTCAAGCACGAAATATTTACGGCATTCCTTCGAGGGGAGAGTTTTTAGAAACTTCCTTTGGAAAAACCGATCGGGAAGCAGCGAATCGGCAGAATTTTTTAGTTCAAAACTCCGTACAGCCACAGGCGGCAAAGGAACCCTCCGCCCAAACTCCAGAGTCTCTAACCGACAATCCCGACCCCTTTGTTCAGTGCCTAGTCACTTACTTGCAAGCGGGGCAGTACAAGCTGCTCAAAGCTTATCGCTCAATTTCCGCCCAAGAACGCAAAGAACGCCTAGTCAACTCGATTACGGCTGCCATCCGGCGGGGTAGCCATACGGGACAGCCGTTACACCCGGATGAAATTCTATCCATTGCCGTACAGGAATTAGGACAGGCATTGTTTGCTTGCCGGTGTCTGATTTATCGTGCCGGGGAAATCGATACTTCTGCCACGATTAACCATGAATTTTTGAAAGTGACCGATAACGGGAATTCTCGACTTGCCTCTGCACTCGGTCAGGATTGGCCTTTACAGGAAAATCTTCTATTTCAGGAAGTTGTGCAGAACCGAGAGCGAGTTTATGTTGCCGATACTCATATCGACCCTCGCATTGTAGGAGTGTCGGCAGGAATATCGGTAGGAGTGTCGGAACTTCCTTCCAATCGCCCACTTCAAACTCTGGCGAGCCGCTTTGCTATTCAGTCTTGGCTGATGATGCCAGTGCTATATCAGGATCGACTACTGGGGATAGTAGAGCTGCATCATTGCGGTGCTACCCCCTACGAGTGGCAGGACGACGAACTAGAACTTGTAGAAGCCATTTCTATTCAAATCGCCGGGGCATTGATTCAAGCCGAAGCCTACGCGAACCTGGAAGACCTCAACCAACAGCTAGAAGCTCTCGATCGCACTCGCAGCAACTTAGTCGCGATTACAGGTCACGAACTCCGCACCCCCCTCTCTACTATCCAAGTCTGCCTGGAAAGTCTAGCGAGCGAACCTGATATGCCCCCGGAGATGCGGCAAGTGATGCTCAGTACCGCTCTCACCGACGCCGAGCGGATGCGTAAACTGGTTCAAGATTTCCTCACCCTTTCTCGCCTAGAAAGTGGTCGGGTGCAATGGCATCCAGAACCCCTAGCGCTGCCAGAGTGCATCGATCTTGCCCTCAGCAGTATCCGCGCCCGCAATTCCGATGGTCAGCTACCAAAGATTATTACTAAAGTGTCTGATTCGCTGCCTTTAGTACGAGCGGATGGGGAGTGGCTGGTCGAGGTGCTTGCCAAACTGCTGGACAACGCTTGCAAATTTACAACGCCTCAAGGAAAAATTACGATACTCGCTGAGTGTAACGACAGCTCAATGCTGGAAGTTACGGTTGCCGATACAGGTCGTGGCATTGAACCCAACCGGCTGGAGGCTGTCTTCGATCGGTTCTATCAGGAAGAAGGCGCTCTGCGGCGAACTACTGGCGGTACTGGTCTGGGACTTGCGATTTGTCGCCAAGTTGTCACGGGTTGGGGCGGTGAAATTTGGGCTGAATCCGCCGGTAAAGACCAAGGTAGTCAGTTTCACTTTACCGTCCCTATCGCGGCAAGACAGTCAGCAGTCAGTAGTCTTTGATGAAATTAGTCAGCAATTAGTAGTCAGCAGTGCTTGACTAATGACCCATGACTAATGACTAAATGACTCATGACTAAATGGCTAATGACAAACTGTTACAGTTCTTGACAGACTCGCAAGACAGGCCTTGCCTCGGTGATAGGATGCCCTAAAACGTTGGGAGAAAAATCTATGCCAGAAACTCTTACTGGACAAACCCCCATATTTGGCGGCGGTACCGGCGGTTTGCTCACCAAAGCTGAACTAGAAGAAAAGTACGCCATCACTTGGACAAGCCCGAAACAGCAAGTATTTGAATTGCCCACTGGTGGCTCTGCCATCATGAACCAAGGTGATAACGTGCTATACCTAGCACGTAAAGAATACTGCATCATGTTAGGCGGTCAGGTACTCCGAGCCAAGTTCAAAATCAACAACTACAAGATTTACCGTGTCTTCCCGAACGGTGAAATGGAGTATCTGCATCCGAAGGATGGCGTCTTCCCAGAGAAAGTCAATCAAGGTCGTCCTTATGTGAATAAGGTAGAACGGAACATTGGTAGCAACCCGGAACCGCCAACGATTAAGTTTAGCGGTCGTGCGACTTACGACGTTTAGCACCTTTTTAATTATTTAGCATTAGTAGGGTGGGCATCCACCCTACTTTTTCGTTAAAGATGATGCGATAAATGGGCGAAGCAAGGGCAATTCTGTTGGGTTAACAGTTTGAATTCAGATATCGCAATTCTCATTTGGGTGCGATACATCTGTAGGAGCATGACAATCCAAAAGCGCCTATCAAACATTAGAACCACAAGATATTCCACCCAACTGAGAACTGCTATATTTGCTCCCCACGACTTATCCTCCAAGACTCCCCGATAAGTTGGGGAAATTAGATAAAACAAAAATACGAGAGTCTAAAGGAGAAAGATGAAGGATGAACTAAAGCGTCTGGTTCTTCCCTTTTCCCATTTGCGCCCATTTCTGTTTTACCCTGGATGAATAATGGCGGCGCTAGGGCGAATCGCCTCGATCCAGAACGCAAGAAAATTATGATTTTTCCTGATTTTTCCCAATTTTCCGATCTGGCTAAACAGGGTAATTTTGTGCCGGTGTATCAGGAATGGGTGGCAGACCTAGATACACCCGTGTCTGCTTGGTACAAAGTCTGTGCTGGACAGCCTTATAGCTTTTTACTGGAATCCGTGGAAGGTGGGGAAAAAGTAGGTCGCTACAGTTTTGTCGGCTGCGATCCTTTGTGGGTGTTGGAGGCGAGAGGAAATAAAACGACGCAAACCCACCGTGACGGCAGAGCGATCGCGTTTGAAGGCGATCCGTTTCAGGCATTAGCTTACTGCCTAAAGCCGTTTCACCCGGTAACGTTGCCCCAATTGCCGCCCGGAATCGGCGGATTATTTGGCTTCTGGGGTTATGAACT
>NZ_JACJOQ010000600.1:0-12003 GCF_014695635.1 Coleofasciculus sp. FACHB-712
CGCAACTCACTAAAGATGCCTTGGAGTCGCATTCTGCCCGTAGGAGATAGCAGTGGCAACCAATCTCCCGTCAGCTTTGGCGGGTTTGGGGCGATGGTGCGACACCTGAAACGGTTAACAGAAGGCATTCACGAGGCTTTAGAAGTAGATGCTGTGTCTAAAAATGCTTTGGCACTTTTGCAACCTTATCAGCCGAATATTGCCGTAACCTGGCTGTTTCAAAGAACAATGGGCGTGGAAATCGAGCAAAAAGTTGACCCAAATCAAATCAACCAGTTGCTTTCTAGCGTATTTCAAGCGATGGAACAGCTAGGAGATGAGGTATTACGCCCATTTTTACAAGATGTCGTCCAGTTTCCCGCCTTATCAAAAACCCTGTTAAAAACAGCCGTCACTTACCCCGGATTAGTGGCTCGAATTATTCCCTTAGTGGGAATCCCGATGCTTCTAGATTGGATGGTTCACTACCTAAACTTGGGAATTTACACGGCTTTATATCCTCTAGCAACCGCCCTGCAACCGTGGACGAAGACGTTACCGCCACTGCCTCGATACTACTGCGATCGCTTCCTCCAAGCTTGGAAATATGGCTCCGGAGGCGATTATAGAAGCCTGAAGAATCTAGGGTGAAGCCCTTCGGTAAGGGTAAAAGAAACCATAGAGGCAAGCATGATGAAGCCTAAAAGAGGAAATTTTACACTTGATACTTCACGCTTGAGACTTCATCCTTTATCCTTAGGTAAACTCTGGCATCGCTTGAGCATTACCAGCAAGTTTACTTGGGCAGTTGTGGCGCTGCTGCTGCTGATTACACAAGTCGCGATGACGAGCTGGCTGTCGCTGAATGCAGTGGTGCGAGAGACAGAAGCGGCGATTCTCACCAGCATTGAGGTGCAGGCAAAAGTATTTCAGATGGATGCCGCCTTACAAGACGCCCGCCAACTGGAAAAAGACTTTTTTTTGAGCTGGCCTTCTATGGGATTTTCCAGCGCTAGCCAGGATTATGTCCAGGCGCATCGGGAGCAAATTGACAAAGCCCTGGATATCAGCAGCCAGTTGCAAGAGTTACTCAATGGTGGGAAGGTTAGCGATGCTTTGCGTCGGAGCAATCCGGAATTGGTGGCTTATGTAGAGCTTGTCGAGCGTTATGCTAGCAGCTTTAAAGAAGCTGTGGCGTTGGTGGGGACGCTGGGAATCGATGATGTGGGGGTGCTGGCGCGGTTAGAGCAAAATTCGCGGCTATTGCACGACACGCTGCAACTCTCTGCCAGTTCGGAGTTGATGATTTCATATCGGGAAATGCAGTCGGTGGAGAAAGAATATCTCTCCAACCGTCAGGAGGACAAAATCCAGGCGATGTATGAGGCGGTGGAACGTTTGCGCCAGGGAATTCAACAAGCACCCCAACTCAATGCCACTCAGAAGGCGGCGGCGTGGGAGTATCTGAATGCTTACGAGTTAGCGATCCGAGAAATTATCAACCTCGACGCCCAAATTAGAAGCAAAATCAGCACTTTTGACGAGCAAGCGGCAAGTGTTTCCACTAAAGTAATTGGGTTGGCAAATGCTGACGTACAGCGATCGCGCCTTGAAATCGCCCGAACCAGCACGCTAGCTACGGTACTGCAAGCGATGACAGTATTGACGGCGGTGTTGCTATCTGGGGTGATTGCAAATATCTTCGCTACTGCTTTAAAAAATTTGCAAGCAGAACAGGAAAAATCTGAGCGTCTGCTGCTGAATATCTTTCCAGAAGCGATCGCCCATCGATTAAAACAGGAACAGCGCACGATTGCGGAAAACTTTGCCGATGTGACGGTATTGTTTGCTGACATTGTTGGTTTTACTGAGCTTTCGGCTCGGATTTCCCCAACTGATGTGGTTGAGTTGCTCAATCAGATTTTCTCAGCCTTCGATCGACTGGCAGATCGCCACGGTTTGGAGAAAATTAAGACAATTGGAGATGCTTATATGGTGGTAGGAGGACTGCCAATGCCTTCAGAAGATCACGCGGAAGCGATCGCGGAAATGGCACTGGATATGCTGGAGGAAATGACTTGCTTAAGTACCAAGATTGGCGAAGCGTTGTCTACTTCTCGCCCTCAACACTACACCATCCGAATTGGAATTAATACGGGTCCCGTCGTTGCAGGCGTTATTGGCACGAAAAAGTTTATCTATGATTTGTGGGGCGATACGGTGAATATTGCTAGCCGTATGGAATCCCAAGGCATTGCGGGTTGCATTCAAGTGACAGGAGCAACTTATGAACGCTTACGGCATAAGTACCAGTTTCAGGAACGGGGAACTATCCAGGTAAAAGGTAAAGGGGAGATGAAAAGCTTTCTCCTCAAAGGCAGACATCAAGACGATTCACGATAGATGAATGGTACTGATATATAAGAGCCTTGAGATAAATCTCTCACCTTAAAGCTAAAGCTTAAAACAGGTTAAAAGCCTTTGTTTCCCCAGTATTTGGGCCAATTTCAACTGATTTTAGCTCTTATCCCTAACTTTAGTTCAGGGCTGAAGTCAGTGCGATTCCACTATAGATTAGACCTCCTGCATGAATCAGGAAGTATGTGCCAGTTCGTAGTTTAGTAAGCCAGCAATCAGGTTTAGGCGCAAACCAAACCGTCTTCTGCGGTTGCGATAACGTCCTGAAAAAATGCGGAAGATCTTGAGGCGACGAATCACATGTTCTACTCGTACTCGGAGCCGAGCCAAGGTTCGATTATGCTGCTTTTCCTCGTCAGGTAAGGGCTGCTTGTGTCGCTTCTTAGTGGGAGTACATGCTCCCCCATAACGTTTAGCAAATCCTTGATATCCTCGGTCGGCTAAACACAATTGAGACGGAACAAACGATAAACGACTGCGCTTGAGTAGCTTAAAGTCATGGGTTCTGCCGGTGTCTACAGCAGTACAAATGATTTGCCCGGTTTCAAACTCCACCAGCAATTGTGCTTTTAGCGTGTGGCAACGCTGCTTTCCACTGTAGTAGCGTTTCTGTTTTTTTGGGGGCGTTCAATTTCCATCTCGCCAACATCGACCACCATCACCTTCCACTCCCACCCCGGTTGATACAACTGACGCTGGCTTGGGAGACGAAACTTGCCACTCTTGACTAACAGGTCTTCCACTTTTGTGATAATCCGTCCCACTGTAGTCTCATGTAACCCCCAACTCACCCCGATGTGAAACTGGCTGCGATACTCTCGCCAGTAAGCCAAGGCTACTAATAATTGGTCTTCGACACTCAGCTTCGCCTGTCCACCCCGTCGTCCTTGTCTATCGAGGTGTGGGCGTAAGACCTCGACCATCGCATGGAAAGTCCCTCGGCTCACACCACACCAGCGTTTGAACTCAGGATTTGATAGAGTCTCCAATTCCCGATATCGCATCTCTACTTCTGGCATTCATTTCTATTGAGACTCTAGCGTGCTTGAGCTGGCTACAATCGGCAATTGTCACATGACTTTCCTATTCATGCAGGAAGTCTATTTTTGTAGAAGACTTGCGATTCTCACGTTTTTCAGGACTGCGAACAAGCCAATCTCTAAATATTTCCGGCTCAACTCGAAAAAGCGAGGTTAAGGAATGTAGATCATCCCCAGTTTATTATTGAACCTCTCTTGGCTCTGAGTCAAAAGATCGCACCATGATTAAACAAGAATTTCAAACCACCCACTACTTTACCGTTTTAATGGGGCTGCTACGCGATCGCCAAGGATTTATGGAAGAAATTCGTCAAGGCGTAAGACTTCCCAGTAAAATCACCTCTCTACTCGTTTGTAGTTCCCTCTTTTTTGCCGCCTATGGCGCAATTATCGGTTCATCTCATAGCTTTTTACAAGCATTGTCCTCTGCTGTTAAACTTCCCTGCTTCTACTTAATCACGCTGATTCTTTGCTTGCCAACTTTATATTTTTTCAGCATTCTTTTTGGCTCAAGCAAAAGTATTGGACAGTATTTCGCCATGCTTCTAACTTCTGTCGCCGTGATTAGCGTTCTAGAATTTAGCTTGGCACCCGTAGCGCTAGTTTTTCTGTTGACCGCCCACAACTACCAATTTTTTGTATTGTTAAATGTGGGTATTTTTGCTCTCACCGGATTGACTGGCGTCACTTTCCTCTATCAGGGAATACAGTTTATGTCCGTACAAGATAGCGAAGCAGCACAAGAAACTCGTACCAGAGTTCTGAAATTTTGGTTAATTCTTTATGCTTTAGTTGGCTGTCAATTAGGCTGGACACTCAGACCCTTTTTTGGAACTCCTGGACAATTTGTATTGTTTCGACCGATGGAAGGGAATTTTTATCTGAGTATTTTCAAAGCAATTGGACACCTTCTAGGTTTTAATTAAAGCTGCACTCAAATAGCACTTGTCTACGTTCAGGATTGTCCATCCTACTTAGCTCGGTCTTAGCTAAAATATCGGAATTCTTGTTTGGAAGCAGTACATAAACCCACCCCTGCTCCTCCTCAATTTCAGAGAAGAGGTTAGGGGTGAGGTTACGAGTAGATATCGAAACAAAGTGAGAACTGCTATATATATCGATAAATAGTTGATAGTTGTAATTTCTGTAGTAAATCGTTACTGTTTTTAAGGAAAAAACTTCGGCTAGATAATATTAACAAGTGATTCTGGCTCACGATTAATATCAGAAAATGATGCGATCGCTTCCAGGATCGCGCTTAATTCACAGAAACTTCATTTAAACCACCTAAATTATAAATTTAGGGTAAAGGATTCTTTCATCGGTGATAATACGGATAGCAATATCCTCAGATCAGCGGTGAAATCTACTCATTTCAGTGGCGAAGCTACAGTTCGTTGAATTTGGATATTTGAGTGTAGGGTAGGGAACACGGACATTTTGCACCTTACTCTGGGAACTGGGAAGGCAACAATCCCTCCACCCCTCGTTTCTAAGCGTCAGCCTAGAGAACGAGAGGAATCAAGGCAGAGCTTTGATTTGGTAGGTGCAAGATGTAAAGTATCTGGAATCAGGATTGATTAGGAATTCGAGAGTTCCTAGTGTCATACATCGGCTTTATGAGATGTATGAGAGCGATCGCTTCCAGTTATGAAGTTTTTAGAAGCTTTGTCTCGCCCCTGTAAGGTGTTGCAGGTTTGTTAAGCGATGAACGTTTTTGGAAGTGGTAGGTAGGAGAAACAGGTAGCAATGACAATTAAAAATCCCGCAACTACTAATTTTTTCTGTCTTCTGTCTTAAGTACCATCCAAAATCTCCTGAGCCAATTTTGGCGTTAAAGCTCAAAGACAACCTGCATTCTCATGCTAGTCCAACCCGCAAAAAAATTATAAACATCGGCTTTTTACTTACGAGATGGTCATCAAAGGAAACAAACTCATGAAAAAAACTCTAGCCGCCCTTACTGTTGGCTTTACCTTAGCGATGGGAGCCACTTCTGCTAACGCCGTTCCTCTTTACGACGGCGTATCACAGCCAAATCAAACGCCCGCTCAACAAGGATGGGAATATAAAGAAAATGCTTTTAAGTCTCCTGTACCGACTGCAACGCCTTCCACTGAAGGCACTATTTTGAATACGGGTAATACCAGTAATCAAGCAGGCTACTTCAAAGTATCGCCAGTGCTGCTTGACCGCAGTACCGGATATAGTATCAGTTTCAGCGTCAAGGTGAGTTCAGAAACTCACCTCAACAACAATCGTGCAGGCTTCAGTCTGATTGTGATGAGCAATGGCGTCTCTGGTGAAACGCAACCTTATGGGCTGGAATTAGGTTTCTGGCAAAATAGCATCTGGGCACAAAACGTTGGTTTTACTCAAGGCGAGAAAGTAACTTTCAACGTCCAGAAAACGATGAATAACTATGTATTGTATGTAAAAGACAACCAGTATCAACTGTTTATGAACGGTTCTACCTTTCCTGTTTTGCAAGGCAATCTGCGTCAATATACCGGATTTACACCGCCTCCCGGATATCTCAACCCTTACACAGCTTCCAACCTGATTTTCTTAGGCGACAACACGACATCCGCCACGGCGAACGTTACCATAAAAAGCCTCTCCGCATCCTCTGCCAGCAATGTTAACCTCACCAATGCCTCTGTAAAATAATCATTTCACTTTAGGGAATCAAAAAGTCCAAATGAGCGCCAGTTTGGGCTTGTAGCTCCTCCAGAGAACCTTGCAATTTCAAGCGACCTTGCTCCAGAAAAACAATCCAATCAGCTCGATTAATTACTCTGGGGCGGTGGCTAATTAAAATGGTGGTTCTACCTTGGCGGTGAGACAGCAACTGCTCTAAAACTTGCGCTTCGCTCACCGGATCGAGTCCCCCCGTGGATTCATCTAAAATCAGAACTGGCGGCTCGTTTACAATCGCTCTGGCAATTGCTAATCGTTGCCGCTGTCCGCCAGAAATATTTGCCCCGAATTCACCCAAAACGGTTTGATATTTGTCGGGTAGCTTGCTGATAAATTCATCTGCACCCGCAATCTGGCAAGCTCTCACAATGTGTTCAAATGCAACGTGAGGGGAACCTAAGCGGAAGTTTTCCACAATTGAGCGACTCCAAAAGTGAGGCTCTTGAGGAACGAGAATCACCTGTTGTCGCAAGCAATCAAGTGATAAATCTTGTAAATTATACATGCCAATGCGGAGATTTCCAGAATGTGGTGAATATAATCCAGCGATTAACTTCGCCAGGGTGCTTTTACCGCAGCCAGATTTACCAATGAGTGCAATAACTTTTCCTCCAGGAATGGTTAGCGAAAAATCTTCTAAAAGGTCAGTTCTGCCAGCGTGGTGGAAGTTGAGATTTGTGGAAATAATATCTGCATCTCCCGGAATTTTAGCAAAGGGTCTTTTGTCATCAACTGGATTTTCTGGTGTAGAGTCAATTACTTCCGTAAGACGTTGGGTGGCGGTTTGAACGCGAGTGAGTTCATCGACAAATCCCACGACTGCCCCAATAAACGCTAGAAAGTTTCCATTCATGCCGTTAAAAGCTAACAGTTGCCCAATAGTTAATTCTTTGCTAATCACCAAGCTACTGCCAAACCAAAGTAAAATGACGCTACCAATACTAGAAACTAATCCAGAAAAGGTACTGTTGATAATGACAATTTGAATTGTCCGGAAGGTGATATTAGCAAGGCGACCGAAGCGACTCTGAAATTCTTCCCAAAATTGCGGTGCAGATGTAGTCGTTTTGAGCGTCAGTGCCCCTTTAAAAGTCTCAACTAAAATGCCTTGATTTTCTGCTTCTAAGACTAATAAGCTCCGAGTTTTTTGTTGCAGTGTCGGTAGGAAAATAATTGTGGAAATTGTCATAACAACAGCAATGCACACAGCAACACTTGTTAGTTTGATGCTGTAGAACAACATCAAACTAAAAGAAACGATGGCAATAAATAGCTGACTCGGCAAGCTGACAACGACTTGAGAAACTAACTGATTAATTTCTTGAATATCTCGCAAGCGGCTGACAATTTCGCCACTGCGACGAGCTTCATAATAGGAAAGCGGCAAACGCAAAATTGCTCTGCCAAATTCTAAAACTAAGCCTAATTGGAGCCGTTGAGAAAAATGGGCGATTAGGTTAGATTGCACCAGTCTGAGGCTACTGGATACAACGTTCATCACCATAACAGCAGTCACGACACCCGTTAGTAGCTGGGTATCCCCCCGAACCAGCACATCATCGGTGAGGATTTGGATGAGGAAGGGGGATGTCAGGGAAAGCAACCCCAAGACAAGGTTAATGATAAATGCCTCAGCCAGAATCCCTCGGTAAGCCCAGACGGGTTTAAAGAAACGCCCAAAACCGCCAACTTTATCATCAACTTGGGCAGAAAAGCGGACGGAGTCTGGCTCTAGTAACAGCATGATGCCATTTGTCCAGCCTGCCGCTAGCTCGTTTTTAGTGAGGTAACGGATGCCGACAGCGGGATCGGCGATCGCATATTTTTTCCGGTGCTGCCCGTATAAAACAACCCAGTGGTACCCCTTCCAGTGAATGACGGCTGGTAGCGGTGCTTGCTTCAATTTGTCAAGAATCTGTGGTGAAGCTTTCACTGCTCTAGCATTAAAACCGAGTGCTTCTGCACCCCGCCGGAGTCCTAGCAATGTGGTTCCTAGCTGCCCAGTGCCTACGGCTTCACGGATGCGATTGAGCGTAAAAGTCCGCCCGTGGTGTTTCGCGATCGCAGCAAGACAAGCTGCTCCGCAGTCTTCTTCACTGTGTTGTAAGACATGCTCGTACTTCATGCTTAACTCATGCCATAGTGTCAGGATTTATGCGGTTCGGTAACTAACACACTATAGGCGCACTATAGACAAAATCTAATGGTCAACTTGAACGGTTGATAGAGTTAGGAGGCGCTCAAAAGCAGTCACTACAAGAAGATCGTGGCTGCTTCCTTTTGACATTCGTGACCGCCTCAGTCAGTTTTCGCAACGAGCATCAATCACAAAGCAGCAGATAAGAGACGCATATTTGGGTTTTCATCAACCCAGCTCAACGATGGGAGCGATCGCTCCAAAGCGAAAATCTCAATCAACACGCAAGTAACCACATTTACATAACTTGTCATGAATGTTTGATAAAACCCTTGGTCAAACATTTCTGCAATTATGACGTTTGCATCTAATATGAGGCGTTTGAACAATCCCAGCCTCTTGACAAGAGTCCTACCTCTTTACATTAAATCAAATACATTAAAACAAAAAGTTATTAATTATTAACAAGCCGTATTACTTAGCTATAACTACTTTAGCCTACCTCTTAAGCATTGAATGAATAATCCCAACAATCTTTATAAGAACTCATACACAAAACTCAATAAAATTTGCTTGTTTTAAATGTCTTTCCTCTATCTTGAGATTGATGCTAACTCAGTATTTAAGTCGCAAAATATACGATATCGCGAGTCAAATAGAAGAAGACTCTGCAAGCCTTTAAACAAAACCTTTAGTGGCTTTTGCTAAAAAGTTTTCTCTAGTTTTGAAACTCTAAAACGCTTACACAATTTTAATAAATTTTAGGAAAAAATAACTTTTCTGAGGAGGAAGCAAGAAGGGATTTCCTGAACATTTTTCTTCAAATAAGCGTTCCAGCAATTGAATTGAGAAAATTTTACTAGCAAGAAATAAAAAGGAATTGTATAACCCTATATTTGGAATTTTATTACCTAAAACTTAAGGTATTAAAGCTTCAATCTGAAAGGATTACTTTTTGGTTTGCGGGCTAAGATTCGCGCGACTCTTTCCAAATGAGCATTCATTGGAGTTTAAGGTGAAACGAGTAGCGATCGCATTGAGTCTTTTTAGTCTAGCTAGTAGCGCTCTTGTGAGTTGCACATCAGCTCCCCGGAACGCTCAAAACAGCCAACAAAATAGTTCAGAACTTTCATCCGTTGCTGTCACAGTGCGCGATCTCGGCAACCCCTTCTTTGTACAAGTTGGTAAGGGTGCAGAGGCGGCAGCTAAGAGAATTGGCGGTGCGGACGTTAGCACAACCCTCGTCTCCAGCGGGGACGATTTAAATCAGCAATTTAATCAAATTGAAAATTTCATTGCCTCAGATGTCAGCATGATTATACTTAATGCTGCTGACAGTAAGGGGATTTTTGCAGCGGTTGAAAAAGCTAAACAAGCAGGAATTCCAATCATTGCAGTTGATACTGCCGCTGAAGGAGGTGTTGATGCCACTGTTACCTCCAACAACGTGCAAGCAGGTGAAGTAAGTTGTCAATACATTGCCGATCGATTGAAGGGTCAAGGCAATGTTGTAATTATCAACGGACCTCCTGTTGCTTCAGTTGTTGAGCGAGTCCAAGGATGTCTGAGCGTATTTTCCAAATATCCCAATATCAAGATCCTTTCAAAAGATCAGAATGCAGAAGGTAGCCGTGATGGGGGATTGAGAGTCATGAGCGATTTGCTCACATCCTTCCCAAAAATTGATGCCGTTTTTGCAATTAACGATCCTTGTGGTATTGGTGCGGAGCTAGCTGCTACACAAGCGCAACGCAAAGAGTTCTTTATTGTTGGCGTCGATGGCGCACCCGAAGCTCTAGATGCGCTCAAGCAGGAAAATAGCTTATTTGTTGCGACTGCGGCTCAAGATCCCTTTCGCATGGCAGCCAAGGCAGTACAGGTCGGGAATGACATTATCAAAGGGAACAAGCCTGCCAATCCAGACATTCTCATTCCAGTCACGTTGGTTACTCGTGAAAACGTGAATCAGCATAAAGGCTGGACAAGTGAATAACGAAATTTTTGTCGTTAATTGCACCAATTTATGACTTGATAATCCATCAATTTGAATCGTATTTTCACAAACATTACAGGGATTTCTGATGGCAAGTAGCACTCAACCCTCAATAAAAACTAAACCCGTACTCGAAATGCAAGGAATTACAAAAACCTTTAATGGTTTCACCGCCTTGCATGATGTAAATCTCACTATTTATCCTGGGGAAGTTCATGCCCTTATGGGTGAAAATGGTGCAGGCAAGAGTACGCTGATGAAAATCCTGGCTGGAGCCTATATAGCCGATGCAGGGGAAATCAGAATTGACGGTCAAGCTGTTAAGATGACAGACCCAGGTCAAGCTAGAAATTTGGGTATAGCCATTATTTATCAAGAGCTTAATCTCGCCCCAAATCTGACCGTTGCTGAAAACATTTTCATGGGGAGCGAGCTTAAGAAAGGAGGCACCTTCATTGACCGAGACGGAATGCGGCATCAAGCATCTGAGGTATTGAGAAACCTCGACGCGAGTT
Organism: Coleofasciculus sp. FACHB-712; assembly: GCF_014695635.1. Taxonomy (NCBI): domain Bacteria; kingdom Bacillati; phylum Cyanobacteriota; class Cyanophyceae; order Coleofasciculales; family Coleofasciculaceae; genus Coleofasciculus; species Coleofasciculus sp. FACHB-712. The sequence goes on from NZ_JACJOQ010000600.1 coordinate 10,783, forward strand.
TTGATGCGGGCGACCTGGTTTCAACCCTTTCCATTGCAGAACAGCAGCAAGTTGAAATTGCTAGGGCGCTCAAACACAAGAGCAGCATTCTAGTAATGGATGAGCCGACAGCAGCGCTTTCAGACCGAGAGACAGAGAAACTTTTCGAGGTTGTTCGCCGCTTGCGGAATGAAGGGATTGCGATTATTTACATTAGCCATCGGATGGAAGAGATTTATGCGCTTGCTGACCGCGTTAGCGTGATTCGAGATGGCGGGTATATAGGCTCTCTGGAGAGGAGTGAAATTTCCGCCCCTCGCTTAGTAGAAATGATGGTGGGTCGTTCTTTACAGGATTTATACGAACATAAGCGTCAAACCCATCCTGGCTCAGTAGTCCTTGAGGTAAAGAATTTAAGTGATGGGCGCAAGGTAAAATCTGCGAGTTTTAAACTGCATGCTGGGGAAATTGTTGGTTTAGCAGGCTTGGTTGGCGCAGGCAGAACTGAAATTGCTCGTCTTATTTTTGGTGCTGACCGAAAGGCTAGCGGTGAAATAAAACTGGAAGGTCGTTCTCTCAATATCTCGACACCCGATGATGCAATTAAAGCGGGAATTGCCTATGTCCCAGAAGATCGTAAGGATCTCGGTCTATTTCTGGAGATAAGTTCTGGTGAAAATATCACTATGAATGTCCTTGGACGAGAGGCAACCTCTGGCATCATCAACTCAAAATCCCTTTTTAAAATTGTGGCTGATGCCGTTAGCAACTTAGGGATTCGTCTTGCCAGCCCAAGCATCAGGGCAATGGATTTATCTGGGGGAAATCAGCAGAAGTTATTGCTAGCCCGTTGGTTGGCAATTAATCCCAAGGTACTTTTGCTCGATGAACCTACGCGCGGCGTTGACATCGGCGCGAAAAGCGAAATTTATCGAATTATTAGCGATCTGGCAGCAAAAGGTGTAGCCATTTTGATGATTTCCAGCGAACTGCCGGAAATCGTGGGAATGAGCGATCGCGTCTTGGTGATGCGTGCGGGAAGCCTGGTTGGTGAAGTAGGCGGCTCAACTGGGGAAGCAATTACACAAGAGAACATCATGGGTTATGCCACAGGGGCAAGAGAGGTAGCAAAATCATGAGTCAAACAGAAGTAAGAACCACCAGAAATGGAACGAGCGATCGCTCTAAAGCGAGTAATCGTCAAGCTTGGAAAAATTTCATTCAGGTTGCTGGTATCCTACC
>NZ_JACJOQ010000601.1:0-9431 GCF_014695635.1 Coleofasciculus sp. FACHB-712
ACGAATCAAGTAGTTAGAGGCACCGTCAGCAGCGTTAGAGGCAATGTAGTCACGCTAAGACTGCCAGACGGTACAACCAGAAGTATGATGCTCTCACCAGAGGATCTAACTCGGTTGAACCTCATGCCAGGAATGGAGATTAGCGCCACATTGGATGACCAGAATATGGCTAGCAATGTGAGTATGGTTGAAGCAGCCGATGCGACAGATACTACTCGCCTCAACAGAACCCGTCGAGTGGAAGAGACAACGATTCAGCGAAGAACGGTGCAGACAACACCGTCTCCTGGTCCGACAACAACCACTGGAGAGACCACAAGCACTCCAGATACAGCTCAAACCGAACCGCAGACGACTGAGGCAGCGCCAGTGCCAGCGCTTTGGTAATGACTTCACCAGCATTCTTGAGCAATTAACAAAGAATCGTTAATGTAGCCATGCCGTCCTTTTGGGGACGGCATGGTTATTTTGGGAAAAAATTTTCCGAGATAGATTCCGAGATAGATGCTTGGTTGCGATCGCGCTGGGATTCTGAAAAAATTCAAGCTTCCTGATTCATTTCTAGCAATCCAGGCGGCGGCGTAATTTCAATTCTGCGATTCTCCAGGTCTACCACGGGCGCGATCGCTTTCACAAAAGGAATCAGAATGGTAGACGGCTTCGGTGGTTTGGGTCTAAGAACTTTCCGTTTTTTACTGGTTCGATTGACTTCCCCTTTCTGGGGTAGTTCCGGCTCATCCTTTGGCGCAACAGCTACAGGTTGCTGGTGCAACTGCACTTCCAGTAAATCGTTGCCAGCCGGAAATACATTCACCACCACGCCCAAGTTTTCTCCCGATTCTTGAAGAAAAACTTCCAAACCAATTAAGTCTAGAACGTGGTATTCATCTTCTTCCAAGATCGGGCGATCGGAAGCTTTCACCATTAACTTGGTTCCCGCGAGCGCCTCCGCTCGATCCCGATTTTCTACCTCAGCTAGCTGTACAACGTATAGATTTTTACCATCTATATACCGCCCCTTCACCAATTTCACTGGCTGCGGTTCTGTCTCGCCCGGTCGCAACATCCAACGCTCTCCCGGTTCCTCAAAGCGTTCTGGGAATTGGGATTCCGGATACACCCGCAACTCCCCTTTCATCCCTTGAGCGGCAACAATTGTGCCAATTTCTAACCACTGGTCATTGGTCATCAGCTTTCTGTATTCCGTATTCCGTATTCTTTTTCATGCCCTACCGTGTACGCACAAATCTTCTTGTACTTGCCAGTCCGGTTTTGATCCCCCTAACCCCCCGATAAATTGGGGGAGCAATCAACGTTTTGCCACTTAATCAAAGATATGTGTACACAGTAGTGAATGCTTTGATAACTGGAAGGGGCGGCGACACAGAGACTTCTAAAAGTCCGCGCTTTACTGACTTAGTTCGCATCGCCGCGAATTCTGTCCAGCAGGGCTTTCTAACATTTAACAACTGAATATACTTGCTCTACCACCTTCCCTAAGCGCTGTATCCCGATTTCAATCTCCTGGTCTGTAGCAGTCAGGCTAATACGAATGCATTGTTGCTTGTGCGCCCATTCTTCGCGCAATCCGGGGAAGAAAGAGCTACCTGGTACGACAATGACACCGACTTGCTTTAACTGCTGGTACAGTTCCCAGTCTGTAATGGGTAAATCTTGGAACCACAGCCATGCAAAGATTGCTCCTTCGCCGCGATGCAGGAACCAAGGCAAATCTTTGGGCATTGCCTGTTCGATACTGCTTTCCACAACATCAAACTTTTTCTGGTAGTAGGGGCGAATCACTGTGGTAGCGATTTCTGCTAGCGTTCCCGTTTCAATTGCACGGGCTGCGATCGCTTGCCCATACCGAGATGAATGGATACACATATTTGTCTGGAAACACTCCAGCACGTGAATCCACTTTTCATCCCCAATTGCAATCCCAATCCGTTCTCCGGGTAGCCCCGCTTTCGATAAGCTCATGCAGTGCAGGATGTTCTCTCCAAATACCGGCGTCATCTCGGTAAAATTTAACGCCGGGAACGGAGGTGCATACGCAGAATCGATCAAGACTGGGACATCATAAGGCGCAGCCAAATCGGCAATTTTTTTCACCTCGTCATCCGTGAGGACGTTGCCGGTTGGGTTACAAGGACGCGAGAATAACACGCAACCCGTATCTTCCGTAATCTTCAGTTTGCTGAAGTCCGGACGATATTTGAACCTGTGGGCAGCGGCATCAATGTCTAAAGCGGGTTTATAGGCAAATAAGGCTTCTGGGGTTAAAGTCAGACCCCCATAACCCGTGTAATCTGGACTCAGCGGCAGGATAATTTGCTTTAATTTACCGCTTGTGGTGTAGCCCCCAAAGGCATTCGCGGCAAAGAAATAAAGCGTTTGACTGCCGGGGGTAATCAAAATATTGCGATGAGTCAGATTTAGCCCGTAGCGGCGATTAAAATCATTTTTTACCGCTTCGATTAACGGCTCATAGCCTTGAGAGTCACCATAGCGACAAACTACATTCCCGTAATTTGAGCTAGCGAGCAATTCTTCGGTGTAATCCCGCCATAACTGCTCTACTTCTGGCAAAATCACTGGATTCCCAGGACTTAAATTAATATATTCCTGTCCAATACCTGCTTGCAGAGTTTCCTTAATATCCTTCATAATTGCCCGCACCCCAGTGAGGTGGGACATACAATCGCCAAATTGAGTCAGGGCAGGATTCATAAGCTAAAGCGACTTTGAAAATTGAGAGTTTAACAACCGGGGTGCCGAGTCAGTTGAGGCTTTTTCCCCCTTAGTTAATTTAATGAATCGTTGGTACTCTAACCAATTTAACTGTAATTTTCATGACTAATTGGCACAACTACAGCCAGTCTAGGGTTGAGAAAGTCGCAAAACCGGCTGTTTAGATTAGGCACGGTTTGGGCGTTGTCTGATAAAACTTAACAAAACCATAATCTTCCTTAGATTACTTGACTAATTTTTGGGGGAAAAATGTAAAGAGTGTAAAAAAACACAGTTTATATAGGAAATCCTGTAAAGCTATAAATCGGGCTGGATAGCAGGATGTTTTTAGGCTCTTAGCGCCTCTACTTTTTTTAGCTAAAAGCCAAACAACCCGTAGAAGATAACACGCTCCCTATCCAGACGAACGTCAAGAGCAAGCCTGTCAAGTGTAGTGCAACGGAATTTATGACAACAATTGAAACGCTGCGTGCGAAGCTACCGTTTCCTCTCAAGCGATTGGCAGACCTGGCATATAACTATTGGTGGAGTTGGACGAGCGATCGCACTTCTCTATTTCAGAACATTAATCCTGATGAATGGCACCGCTGCGGACATAACGCTGTCGCCATCTTAGAATCAGCTTCTTTAGTGCGCCTCACCCAGCTCGCTCAAGACCCCGCTTATATCAAACGGGTGAATGCACTTGTCGAGCAATTTGACAAGTACATGAACGAAAAAAATGCTTGGGCGTCTCGCGTCGCGCCGCAAATTTCCCCACAGCGACCTGTCGCCTATTTTTGTGCGGAATTTGGCATCCACGAATCCCTACCTATCTACTCCGGCGGTTTGGGAATTTTAGCCGGAGATCACCTCAAGTCCGCCTCTGATTTAGGCGTGCCGATGGTCGCGGTAGGGCTTTGTTATCGCCAAGGTTATTTCCGTCAACGGTTGAATAGTGGCGGTTGGCAGGAAGAAAACTACGTTAACAATCCCTTTGACCAGATGCCCCTGGAGTTGCTCAAAAACCAGCAAGGGGAACCCATCACCATTGAGATGGAAATCCGGCAACGGATTGTCAAAGCCCAAATTTGGCTGGCGCGAGTCGGTCGCGTCAATCTTTACCTCCTAGATACCGACCGACACGACAACGATCCCATTGACCGCTGGCTGACGGGGCACCTGTACGGCGGCAACCAAGAAACCCGCATCGCCCAGGAAGTCGTGCTGGGAATTGGTGGCGTTCGGGCGCTGACAGCATTGGGGATTACTCCGTCGGTGTGTCATCTGAACGAAGGTCATGCGGCATTCTGCACCCTAGAGATTGCGCGACAAGAAATTCAGCGTACCGGCAAGTCTTTCTATGATATCGAGGCAGCGGTGCGCGATCGCTGCGTCTTCACCACCCACACTCCCGTTCCCGCAGGTCACGATGTCTTCTCCTCAGACCTGATGGATTCCTACTTTGCTCACTACTGGCCTACATTGGGTCTGTCGCGCGAGCAATTCCTCGCCTTAGGGGCACGCCGCCTGGGCGACCCTTGGGAACCCTTCGGCATGACCGTCTTAGCTTTGCGGATGTGTCGCACTGCTAACGGCGTCAGCGACCTGCACGGTCAGGTTTCCCGCAAGATGTGGAACATTCTCTATCCCGACCGTAGTGAAGAGAAAGTGCCCATTGGTCACATTACCAATGGCGTCCATGCGCGTACCTGGACAGCACCCCTGATGGGCGACCTCTATTCCCAGTACCTGGGTGAAGATTGGTCAACCCGCATGGCTGACAAACAGATGTGGGCAAAGGTGGACGGAATTCCTGATGAAGAAATCTGGTGGCGGCACCAAGTTCTCAAAGAGTGCCTGATTGCTCATACCCGTTCTAAAGTGAAATTGGCACGGATTAGTCGCGGTGAAGAGCAATTCCGCATTGATGCCGCCGACAAGCTGCTAGACCCCAACGTGCTGACGATCGGATTTGCACGACGCTTCAGCCCTTACAAGCGGGGTGATTTGCTGCTGCGGGAAGCCGAACGCGCCTTGAGGATATTTGGGAATTCCCAACGCCCCGTGCAGATTGTCTTTGCCGGTAAAGCGCACCCTCATGACGAAGAAGGCAAGCGGATTATCCAGCGGTTGATGGAGTGGTGCAAGCACCCAGACATTCTCAACCGAGTTGCCTTAGTTGAAGATTACGACATCTACACGGGTCAACATTTGGTGCAAGGTGTTGATGTCTGGCTGAACAACCCGCGTCGTCCTTTAGAAGCCTCCGGTACGAGTGGGCAAAAAGTCTGCTTCAACGGCGGCATTAATTGCAGTGTCCTCGATGGCTGGTGGTGCGAAGGCTATCAAGAAGGGCAAGATGGCAAGGGAAGCAATGGCTGGGCAATCGGTGAAGATGCCCACACCAGCGACCAGGAGTTGCAAGACCGGATTGATTCAGAATCTCTCTACCACCTACTAGAAGAGGAAATCGTTCCTCTCTACTATGACCAAGATGAGAATGGAATTCCTCATCGCTGGATTCAAATGATGAAGGCGTCGATTAAGACAAATTCGCCGCTATTCAACACTGACCGAATGATTGCCGACTACGTGACTCAGGTGTACGCGCCGGGAACTTCCGTAGGCACTGAACCAATTCTGGCGAGTGCGCTGGCGTAGCAAATTTGTAGGGGCAAACGGCGCGCCCCTACATTAGGTATGAATTGACTCGATTTTGAGCTAAAAGTAGGGTGGGCAGTGCCCACCTGCTTTTTTTTGAACCGCAAAGAAGCAAACCGCAAAGAAGCAAAGGACGCAAAGGAACAGAGAACAGATGAATCGGGTTTGGCAAGCTGATTTTTATCGGCGTCCTCTCAAAGATGAAAAAGGGCAGGTGTTGTGGGAATTGTTGCTTTGCGACGCCACACGCAGCTTTAGTTATGACGCTTTTTGTCCTCAATCTGAAGCGAATGCTAGCTGGCTGGTTTCTCAGTTGCAGCAAGCAGCGGGTGGAAATCTGCCGCATCTCATCCAAGTGTTTCGTCCCCAGTCGTTAAGTTTGATTCAGGCAGCGGCGCAACAACTGGGTATTCAGGTGGAAGCGACTCGACGCACTGGGGCGCTGAAGGAATATTTGCAACAGAAGGCGAAACTATATCCCAATCTCGATAACTATACCTACACTGGCGAACTCCCATCGCTGGACAAACCGCCGCCAGTCCCATTGCCAGAAAACCTTTGGGGAGAACAATGGCGATTTGCCACGCTTCCGGCGGTTGCTGTGGTGGAGGCTTTTGCAGAACGCCCGATTCCGATTCTGGAGATGCCAGAATTTCTCTTGCCGATCAATCTGGGTTTAGCGTCTACGGTGCCCGTTCCCGGTGTGGTAATTTACGGTGGGCGGCAATCAATGCGTTTGGCGCGTTGGCTACAAGAAGCCCGTCCCGTGTCTCTTAATTACATTGCGGGTGCGCCGGATGGGTTGGTATTAGAGGCTGGGTTGGTTGACCGCTGGATTGTTGCCACTTTTGAGGATAAAGAAGTTACGGCAGCAGCTCAAGCTTATCAACAGCGCCAGCAGCAGAGTCGGGGATTGCACTTTTTGCTGGTGCAACCGGATGAGTCGGGGATGACTTTTAGCGGCTTTTGGTTGTTACGAGGAGAGGATTGAGGTTCTTTCTCTACCAAAAGATAGATTAAAAGCAGATCGATGCGATTTGATGCGATCGCGCCTTGCACCCGGTACGCTCAACCCAGATTGAAGATGCAAGAGCGGGAAAATTTCATCGCATTTTATCCCAATTAAGCAGTGTCGCAATCCTGCTAACGAGTGATTAAATCCTATGTTCTCTATCACAAGTTATATGTGGCATCAATCAATGTCTACCACAGAATCTTAGTGAGATAATAAAGGGGTGAGGAAGAAAACGGAACAACCTTTTTGATAAAGGGGGAGTATTATGAAACTCAAGCTATTCGCGACCCTAACATTACTCGCTCCACTATTTTTAACTATGCCAGTGAAAGCGGAGAATCCGCTACACGTAAAACAGCTATTGTCAACGAGAGAATGTGTTCGCTGCGATTTATCAGGAGCCGATCTCAGCGGCGCACATTTGATTGGTGCTGACTTGAGAGAAGCCAATTTGCAAGGCGCTAACCTGACGAATGCGAACCTCGAAGGTGCCGATCTGACGAAGGCAAACTTGACAGCAGCTAATTTAACATCAGCTTTTGTAACGAATGCCAATTTTCAGGAAGCCAATCTCAACGCCGTAAATTTTACGAACGCTAAAATTTATGACGCGAATGTGTATGGGGCATCAATGGATGACCTGATTCTCACGGATGCTGAAATATTTAACACCGGAATCGGTATTGGTGGGGAAGATGCCGATATTCCTCGTTGGGACTAAATGGCGCTAATTAGCGCTTAGGATTTTACGGAGAATCAGGGAAGTCTAATAGATTTCAAACGAGTGGCTTCCCTATTTCCACCACCTATAAAATTGCTCTTGTGAGCATCCATTGATATTAGTCTGGAGTACCCAGCCCTTCAGAGGTTTCACCACCTCCGGTGTTACTCCAGCTTGATGTTACTCTTCCAGAGATTTGAACCCAGTTACCCTATTTTCGCACTGCCCGGACAGTATCGCTTCTATTGAGTTTAGCGATCGCTTGTGATTTAGTGCTGGAACTTTTTTGGATATTGAGATTATTAGCGTTAATAAATGAACAGACGCCTTGGTTTTGTGCAAAGGCTCAAGCTTATATGAACAGCGCCAGCAGCAGGGTCAGGATTGCATTTTTTACTTGTGTAACCTGATTGATGGTGGGATGACTTAGAGCGGCTTTTGGCTGTTTTGAGGGGAAGATGGAAACTCCGAAGCCTTCCAAGACTATGATTTCAAGCAACTTTAAAGAGTTTCTGCAATCTCTGGTTAGAGTTTTGGTTCGCCGATGGCTCATCTCATCAGTGCGATCGCAAAATCCATAAAAAACTAATTCTCTCACAAAAAAGTAGTGTGCATCACACTCTGGATAGATGTGCAAACTGTATATTAGTGCATGGTTAGTTCTAAATTTAGGTGCATCAGTGATTGATATTCTGCGCGGTCATCGAGTGTTAGTAACCGGAGCTTCCGGTTTTATGGGTTCTTGGTTGACTGAGTGCTTATTAGAGCAGGGCGCGACGGTGACGACGATACTGGCTGACTGGAACCCAGACAGTCATTTTGTGCGTAGTGGAATCGTTCATCGTGTCAACAATGTTGTCGGGTCAATCGAGGATTACGATTTACTTGAAAAGGTAATTGGCGATCGCGGCATTGATACGGTGTTTCACTTAGCAGCAGTGTCGGTAGAAGGTTTGGCGTTTGAGAAACCTCGACTGGCATTTGAGATAAATATTCGTGGCACATACAACATTTTGGAAGCCTGTCGCGTCCGTTCAGATTTGGTGCAGCGGGTAATCGTGGCATCAAGTGATAAAGCCTACGGTGATAGTCCCGTCTTACCCTATACAGAAGATATGCCAACGCTGGGCAGACATCCATACGATGTCTCTAAAAGCTGCGCTGACCTAATTGCTCGAAGCTACTATCACAGCTACGGGTTGCCTGTGGCTGTAGGGCGATTTGGTAATATTTACGGCGGTGGAGATTTAAACTGGAGCCGACTAATCCCAAATACGATCCGAAGGCTACTGAGCAATGAAAGTCCTCTCATTCGTATGCCCGATAAAGGTAATTTTATGCGGGACTTTTTATATGTCAAAGATGCAGCCCATGCCTATATTGCAATGTTTGAAGGGCTAGCTCGTCCAGAAGTTCATGGAGAGGCTTTCAACTTCGCAATGGGTGGTAGTTGGACGGTGCTAGAAGTCGTGCAAAAGCTCCAGCAACTGATGAATTGCGAACACATAGAGCCGGTAATTATGAATCAAAGCCACGGGGAAATTTGGCACCAGCAGGTATCGGCAGAAAAGGCGCAAAAAATGCTTGGGTGGAGTCCCCGATATTCTTTTGATAAAGGACTAGCTGAAACAATTGAGTGGTATCTGGAGTATTTATCACCTTCAATGGTGGGCAATATTCCATCTTCAGTAGTATTAAGTGTCTAGTTGATCGGAAGTATTTTTACCCTACCTTCTGACCAGACTTCTAAGTCTGGTCAGAAACTTCCTTGGAGAAAAATGTTTAAACGTCTCGACCAAAATTTAATAGATACAGTTGCTCAACAGGCATCCAGTAGCGATCGCTTACGACAAAGTTACAACTTCCACGCTTTAGATGAAAAAGTTCAGCGATCGCTTATTTGTCTGCAACCAGGGACTTATGTGCGTCCCCATCGCCATAAACGGGAAATCGGTCACAATGGATTCGAGCTGTGCCTGATTTTGCAGGGAGCCGTAGGAATGCTTCTATTTAACGATCAAGGCGCAATTATTCACCAAGAACAGATTAGTGCCGATGGAACAACTTCTGGTATTGAATTCCTCGAAGGAACTTATCATACACTGATCGCTTTAGTACCAAATACTGTAATTTTTGAAGTTAAAGAAGGGCCTTACGATTCCACTACTGATAAAGAATTTCTTTCATGTTTCCCTCTGGAAGGAACGATAGCGGCTGAGAAACTGGTGCAAACCTGGCATAGTTACTTTGTTAGCCCAATATAATTCGCTCCATGCCACGCCTATCTTGTGATGGTTT
>NZ_JACJOQ010000602.1:0-3416 GCF_014695635.1 Coleofasciculus sp. FACHB-712
ATTAATTCAGCCGTGGGAGCATCGGGGACAGCCCACAGGGAGACAACAACGCTGGGAGTACCGGCGATAAACAAAGAGCGGGATAGTCCAATTACCCCATCACCCGTGATGCGCCCGCGTCCGGTGTTGCAAGCACTCAGGACAACTAAATCTGCATTTAGTTTCAGATTAAGGATTTCTTCGGCAGTGAGTAGACCGCGATCGCTGCTAGTGGGTGCGAGTGCGATCGCGCTTTGCAATCCCTGGAAATCATCAAATAAGCCGTGGGTTGCCAGATGCACAATTCTAGCTTGAGATATTCGTGATAAAACAGCAGTTTTGGTGGCTGCATTGCCAGTAAGGGCGTTGGTGTTCAATAAAGGAGCAATCTCTTCGGCTTCTCGTTTTGCTCCTGGTAAGGAAGCTAGCTGTTGCGGCTTTTCTCCAATTTTAGGCGCTACGCTGGGCATGGTGGGATTTCCTATGATGATGGCATCTTTGGCGGATGCTTGCTTCACCTTTTCCCGTGAGGCGCGTGTTAGTTCTAGTACCTGAATTGAAGGTGCGGACAAAATTGTATGTTTTTCAATTAAGTATTTGCCATCTTTATCTTGCAGTGCGGCGAAGGGAACTACAAATAATTCACCTTGCGGGACAAAAATTATACGCTGATTTTGGTCGGTGGGCAGAAGGTCGGCGATGGGCGAAATTAATAGTTGATGAAGTTGCTGTAAGCTTTTGGCTGAGTTTTCTTGATTACCTGGATTTACAACTTCTGCTTTAAAAATACTGCGATCGTCTACTCCGATTGAGTCACGGCTAGAGCTAACAAGGTCTTTTAAAGAGGTATTTTTTTGCTGCAATGGTTTTAGGTCAACTTTGCGGAAGGTTACTTCGCCTGTAGGTTTAATCACCCAAATGTAAAGGTCTGTTTGCTTGACTTGCGATTTATTTTGACTTTTAAAGTCATCATCAATAATTGAATATTGAACGAGAGTCGCATTTTGAGCTTTGGCAATTTGTGTAATTTGGGCAATATTTGGTGGTGGTGGGGAAGTAACGTTACCTCTAGTTTCTGAAGATAATCTCTTTACCAATAGCTCCACAAATGCTCTTGCACGCCCTCGTTCAGCAATTTCTAAAGCATCATTAATGTTATTTTGGGCAATAAAAACTTGTTGGAGTAGACGGTAGATACTAGCCTGGGTTTCAAAAATTGATACTTTATTGCTATCACTCAATCCTGACCGTAGAGACTCTAAAGCCTTAATTCCAGCGGTTAGGGTTTTTGTAGCTTCCGCTAGCTTCCCAGATTGATAGAGGTTACTACCCATATTTCTCAGAATTCGTCCTTCACCTGGATAATTCTCTATTTTCCTGGAAATAGTTAAAGCTTGTTGAAAAAGTTTCAGCGCTTGGGAATAATCACCTTGATTATCATAAGTTTTACCCATGTTGTTAATAGCTGTTTCTTCACCACCAAAGCTGCCAATTTTCCTATATATAACTAGAGATTGCTGATAAAAATCTAATGCTTGCGAATATTGACCTTGATATCTATAAAATTCGGCAATATTGTTGAGTAGCGCTGCTTCCAGACCAGTCACGCCAATTTTTCTAGCAATAATTAAAGCTTGCTGATACAAATTTAATGCTTTGGAATAGTCACCCTGGCTCATATAAACTGTTCCCATTGAATTCAGAACAAGAGCTTCTCCATTTTTGTTATTAATTTTTCTGCTTACATTCAAAGCTTGCTGATAAGTTTCCAGTGCTTGATTATATTGACCTAAATCATAATAGATAACTCCCAAGCTAAGGAGGGTTACTACTTCACCTTGAAAATCACCAACTTCTCTACGAATAACTAAGGCTTGCTCGTATAATTCCAATGCTTGAGAATATTGACCCAAACCATGATAAATCGTTCCAAGGTTACTAAGAGTTACCCCTTCGCCTTCGCGATCCTGAACTTTTCGACGAATAGATAAGGCTTGCTGAAAGAAATCTCGTGCTTGAGCATATTGATCTGAGCTTCTATAAACTGAGCCAATGTTGTTAAGTGCAGTTCCTTCGTTCCAGCGATCGCCGAGTTTTCTGAAAATCTCTAAACCTTGCCGATAAAATTTCAGGGCTTCTGGATATTGGCTGAGACTGCGATAAATTAACCCGATGTAGTTCACGGTTAATGCTTCGCCTTTGGTATCTTTTAGTTCCCGATAAATTAAGAGCGCTTCTTGAAAAGACTGTAATGCTTCCTGAAATTGGCTAGTCTTATACTGCTGATTACCTTGCTGATAAAGTTTATCTGCTTGCGCCTTCCTCTCCTCAACCGTCTGCGCCATCACCGCAGATCCACTAAATGTCACCGGAAAATTCAGCCAACAAGTCTGCAACCCAGTCAGTAGAACTGTGCTAGACGCAAGCAAGAAAAATCTTTTTAATTCCATAGCTGTAGGAGTGCGATCGCAGCGTTTAAGATATTGTCCGCTTACATATAATATCCTTGGGCAAGGGGTACTTATGTAAAAACCCAAGCCGTAGCCTATTGAGATGCAGAAACGTTTGGCTCATCTTCTGCACAGAAATCATGAGCTTGAAGAAGCGCGATCGCATTCCTTAATTCCGCTGAGGGATTTGGCACCGAATAGAGTTCCCGCAGCGCATCTGACCAGAGTTCTCGTTCGGCAAAATAGTGGACTTTCTCCATTGCCAAAGCCTCTGGTGATGGGTCTTTAAGCTGCTGTACGAGTGCTATTGAGATCAATTCGGCTGAAATGCGATCGCGTGTTTCCGGTTCCATCACTTGAAACATGACGCTGGTTTCAATTGGGTACGGCTCTGAAGCAGACAATTTCCATACATAAGACTGTCCAGGTTGCAATGGTTCCCCATCATAAACCGCCCTTGTCTCTCCTTTAATTGGTCGGTTCCAGAATGCCTCTTTATCCCCCTGACGAGATAGCTCAATTCGCGTTACCGTTCCACCTGGGATATTCCACAGAAACAGAGGGCGATCGCTCCAAATCTCAAGGATTTCCCCTTGTTTTGAATGAAGCGAATCTGCGTCTACCAGTTTAGCGGGAGCGATCGCGCAAATCGCTCCTCCTCTCCCGCCCCCTCCTTTCCTTTTGCGACGTAATTTCTTCCAGATATCACCCCACGATAAAGCTAGATATGTCTCATTGCTTTCTGTTAGGACGGGATGCGGTTGTTGTCTAATTGCCGCTTGTAGAGGCACTGAGGAAGAAGTTGTAATCAAGGCAGATATTAACAAAATGGATTGGAGTTTTTTTAAGTTAAACATGAGACTTTTCCCTGAATGCTAAACGAATATAATTCCAAAACAAAACTGTTGGTAAAAACCAAGGTAATAACATCGCCGCCGATATATAGATTTGCAAGGAGGCGATGATATAAATGGTTGTAGCCGTTCC
>NZ_JACJOQ010000603.1:0-2519 GCF_014695635.1 Coleofasciculus sp. FACHB-712
ATACCGATGGAAACAATATCGGTAAACTTAGGAGCGTTGGGTGGATGAATTTCGCCGCTGTGGATTTTTTGGGCAAATGCTTCAATCTGCTCTAAAGTTTGGACAATCTGTTGTTTGATTTCCGGAGTGGGCGCTAAATCCGGGTCGCGCAGCCAGTAGTGACCTACCATGCGGTTTTCATCAGGGTTTGCGATCGCGCCTCCCTCCAGTGCCTCCATCTCCTGAAACGCCTTCTCAAACCTCGGCTGCATCGCCTCGACAAACTCACTATCAAACCGCATCCGGCTGACATCGAGGTAAAAGTCTAATCCCTCATGGTAGTAGAGCCATTCTTGGTAACGTTGCCAAAGTGCAGCAGCATCCATAAGTAAATCTCAATAAGCGTGTTTCCAGTCAACACAAGTTTAAGGTAAGCTTCAGCATCACTTTTGACGAATTAGCCTGTCAATCCGTTAATTGGGTAATTCTCCTACCCCAAATTGAGATTCAGAATTCCTTTAGAGTCCTGTACAGCTAGATTTATCTGAGATAGCCAGGAAAATTCAATTAGACTGCTCTATTCGGTCTTACAACGACCGGCTTTCAACTCGAAAGCCTCTTAAAGACGCGGTTTGGGCAGAACCCGCAGAAATTTAACAAGATGCCCGGTCACTTCAATCGCAATCAGATAGTCATCTATCGTAAAGCGGTAGAAGATACTATCAGACCCGATTCCCCGGAGTTCCGGCAAATCGGTAATTCGCTCGATCCGCATGAACTCCTCAAAGACGAATTCATATATCCGCTCTCTAGCTGCGTATTCTAAGTTCTTCAGGTCTCGCAGAAAAGACCGGGCATAGCGCACTTCTAGTTTCACAGGGCAACTGGCTCTTACTCCAAATGGCAGATACTTTTTCTTTTTACTGCGAAATTTGGCTAAAAGCGATTTTTACCCCTTGATTCAGCCGACGAACAGGGGAAAACTTAGGGGAAGTGCAACATCCGGAGAGCTTCTTCGCGAGTTAGGGTTTCCCCCGGCTGTACGGTATGCTTCGACTCTTGGATGGCTTTGAGCATATACAGGTCATAATAAATCTGTTGTAGAACTTTCCAGGCGTCATCCAAGTTGTCATCAGCGAGTTGATCGATTAAATCGGGTAGCTGAGCAGTTAAGCGTTGTAATCGACCTCTGAGAAAATTCATAATTAAACACTGGCGAACAACGTAACATTCCCTAGAGCCTTCTTGTTAGAGGGATCTTGGACAATCTAAAGCTTAGAGCTTAGAGTTTATAGTTTATTGAGTCTCACAAGCGTGGCATGGTTGGCTATCTCATCTTTTTGACAATTTCTACGACAATTTTTGCCCTGTTTAGCTTGGGTTTAAATTTACAGTGGGGCTTCACCGGACTGATTAATTTTGGGCATATTGCCTTTATGACAGTCGGTGCATACACCACAGTGTTGTTGAGCTTGCAGGGGGTTCCCCTAATTTTCGGGGTGGCTATCGGTGCTGTTTTAGCAGCGCTGCTAGGACTGTTAATCGGATTATCAACTCTACGGTTGCGCGAGGATTACTTAGCAATCGTGACCATCGGCGTTTCCGAATTGCTCCGTTTAGTTGTCAATAATCAGCCATTGCCAATGGGCAAAGAATTTCGGCAAGGATCGTTTGGGGTATATGGATATGCCTTGCCACCAGGAGATAAGCTTGGTTTGATGGTGTTGTCGCTGCTGGTATTGGGGTTGACGTTTTGGCTGCTGGAGACGTTGGTGCGATCGCCTTGGGGTCGAGTGCTAAAAGCGATTCGAGAAGATGAGCAAATTCCCAAAGCATTAGGAAAAAATGTCTTTTGGTACAAACTACAATCTTTTATGCTGGGAGGCGCGATCGCCGGAGTCGCTGGGGCTTTTTTGGCATGGCAGACGACAACGGTTTACCCGAATAACTTTGAGCCACTGACGACTTTCTACGCTTGGACGATTGTTGTCTTGGGCGGTGCGGGTAACAACGTGGGCACAATCCTGGGGGCGGTGATTTTCTGGGGTTACGATAGTTTGACTCGCTTTTACTTACCTCAGTTGGTGCAACTGGATGCCTCGCGGGAAGGGGCATTTAGAATCATGGTGATTGGTTTAATCCTGATGGTGCTGATGGTTTGGCGTCCACAAGGTATCTTAGGGAAAAAAGAGGAACTGACCCTTGGCAAATAACTCGCACATTCCGCCCAATCGGTTGTCTGAGGGGTCTTTAAATGGGGGCGGCAAGCATCTCGAAGAAAGCCCCGATTTAGTCGAAGCAGACCCAAAACCCCCACTCTCAGAAATCGCTTTACTCGCTGCCAGCGGACTCTGTAAAAGCTTCGGCGGAGTTCGGGCTGTCGATAATGTCGAGATTACGGTACCGCAAGGCAGTATCACGGGACTGATTGGCCCGAATGGTGCTGGCAAAACGACGCTATTTAATCTCCTATCAAACTTCATTCATCCAGACAAAGGGCGGGTGATTTTTGACGGCGAACCGATTCATTCGTTGCAGCC
>NZ_JACJOQ010000604.1:0-17272 GCF_014695635.1 Coleofasciculus sp. FACHB-712
TTGGCTGAGCGCTATCGGAATCGACGGCGGCACTTTACGCGCCGAGTGCATCTACTCGCAGGCATCATCAACTTTGAGCTAGCTCTGGTTAGCTGATTCGTGCAAGAGGTCTATTCTTTCAACCCACCCCTAGTTGGGATGGTCGTTGAAACAGTTGCAATACGAGAAAGTTCTTGCTGCGGTTTTGCTTTCAACCCACCCCTAGTTGGGATGGTCGTTGAAACCCAGCTTGCGCTGCCGCTTTTTGGTCTTCTAAGCGATCGCCCACACCTTTTAACCCACCCCTAGTTGGGATGGTCGTTGAAACCGTTAACGCCAGCCCAACCAACGCAGAAAAGGCACCTTTCAACCCACCCCTAGTTGGGATGGTCGTTGAAACCAGTCCCAATGCAAAATCTTGAGGCTGTGAGCCATCTTTCAACCCACCCCTAGTTGGGATGGTCGTTGAAACCAAGAGTGAACTCTTTTTGGTCATTTAACCCGGTGTCTTTCAACCCACCCCTAGTTGGGATGATCGTTGAAACCGCCGCGATGCGTTCGCTGCTGAACGTCATAGCAGCTTTCAACCCACCCCTAGTTGGGATGGTCGTTGAAACAGAACAAACCGAGATGCGTAAATGCGCCAATCTGCTCTTTCAACCCACCCCTAGTTGGGATGGTGTACACTTAATCCCCGGAATTTGCGATCGCGCCTTGGAAGCTCTACTTGAGCAGACAGATTTAATTAGCAGCTCATGATAAAAAAAATTTTCTTATTGGCAATGGTTCTGATGTTGGGTGCTTGTAACTCTACAACAAATTCCAACCAGTCCACATCAACAACATCGACAACTTCCCCAACTCCCTCAACAGTGGCTGAGTTACCCAATTTGCAGTGTCAAGGCGAAGTCCCGCAACCTGTGAAAGCAACCCTTGGCGAACACCGCCTCGCTAAGGAATCCGATTTTGTACCGTCGATTCGCAACTTTAAGTCTAGTGAAACTCCGAACCAGAAGTTTACTTGCAGCATCTTCTCGGCTGATTTTAATCAAGATGGCTTGAAAGACTATGCAATGTTATTAGTAGCTGAAGAAACGGCTGATTTCCGATTTCAAATCGCCCTGAATCAAGGCAATGAAAAGTTTGAGCGATCGCTCGTGAAAGATTACAGGCGCACCACGAAGCCAGAAGAAGGGGTAATTTACACTTCAATGGACTTCAAACCCGCAGGAGAAAAAGGTTTAGCTAACCGCAAGTATAGTCCTTTGAAAGCGGAATCGCCAGAAGAAAAAACCTATATTAATACACCAGCGATTGAATTGTGGAAAGTTAGTAAGACCGATGAACCACCCAAACAACTAGATGTAGATTCTCTTGCTTACTGTTCTGAGGCTTTATACTTCTTAGATGGTAAACAAAAAACTTTTGCAGTCTGCGATTAAGTTTTTATTTAAGGGACAAGTCTACTTGCATTAAATAAATTTAGAGAAATTCCATTTTTTAGAAAATGGGCTTCTCTAATTTTTTTGTTTGTATCTACTTATTTATCATAGAGTCAGTAGTCTTAGGGAAATCAGCCATGTTAGAGTACAAGCCACCGAAGTATTTTCCCTCTTCCGAGGAGCTACCCGACTCTGACGAAACGCCTGTGGATAATGAACTGCAAGATTTAATCCCCGGTTTACTAAAAGCTATATTGGCTATGGCTTGGGCAGATCGCATGGATTGGTTTTTTGGCGTAGATATGGGAATATACTACGATCCAGATAAACCAGCTATCGTCCCCGATGGATTTCTTAGCTTAGGAGTCGAGCGGTTTTTTGATGAAGAACTGCGCTTAAGTTATGCGATTTGGGAAGAAGAGCGTGTCCCCACGATGGTGTTGGAGGTTGTCTCCCAAACTTATCGGAAAGAATACAGCCAAAAAAAGCTAGATTATGCGAATTTAGGGGTGTTGTACTACGTAATTTATTCCTCCCGCCGTCGCAGAAAGCCGCATTTAGAAGTGCATCGGTTAGTTGATGGCGAATATGTGTTGCAGCCAGGAAACCCGGTTTGGCTACCAGAAATGGGATTGGCGATTGGTGCAGAACGGGGAATTTATCAAGGAATAACGCGGGAGTGGTTGTATTGGTACGACGAGCAAGGGCAAAGATTGCTGACACCGGAAGAACGCGCCCAACTTGCCGAACAGCGCGCCCAACTTGCTGAACAACGCGCTCAAGTTCTAGCAAAACAACTTCGTGCGATGGGGTTAGATCCAGACTCGCTAGCGTAATATCTCGTTCTACCTAGACTGGGTTTTGCAGGCTACCGATACGTCTAGACCTTAGCAACGGGCTAATGCGATCGCTCAAGCAGATATATGACTACAAGCTTTGCATAATTAGCTGAAAGCGATCGCTACTTGTCAGCAGTGGTAGTTTTTTCCTTTTTGATAAAGTAACCCTTCCGGTAATACTAAATTTAATTTATTTTTATAACCTCTGAAAATCGCCTAAAAACTGTTTTGAAATTGGCGATTCTCACCCGAATGATTATCAAGAAAGTATCGAAATCTGTAAATGCGACTATCTGGGTAGAAAGGTATTTAGATTTGGGAATGATGATTAATAGTACGTTTTGATATCAATCGATCCCAGTAGCGATCGCATCACGTCCAGCTAGCTCCCTATAGCCTCTGCCCTGTTTTTGTCAAGGCTTAGAATCACTACTTTTGTAACTATTCTGCAATTGCTTTCTATTTACCCATTATTCAGCAATCCCTCACAGTCCTTATAATTGAATGACTAAAGGGCAGTTGAGTTTTTTAACCACTCTTATCATGAAATAAGCGTTCATTCAATTAAGAAATCCGTGCTAACTCGTATTAAAGACATTGCTGAAAAACTAGCGCCCCGCCTGATTGAAATCCGACGACATATCCACGCTCACCCAGAACTAAGCGGTCAAGAATACCAAACTGCTGCCTATGTTGCTGGCGTTTTGTCTTCCTGTGGACTTCACGTCCAAGAAGCAGTGGGTAAAACTGGCGTAATTGGAGAATTAAAAGGACAAGGCATCGACGATCGACTGCTGGCAATTCGCACTGATATGGATGCTTTGCCCATTCTAGAACGCACCAGTTTAGAGTATGCCTCGCGTCTTCAAGGAATTATGCACGCCTGCGGTCACGATGTCCACACCACAGTCGGTTTAGGCACGGCGATGATACTATCTCAGCTCGGAGAGGCCTTGCCAGGAGATGTGCGCTTTCTGTTCCAGCCAGCCGAAGAAATTGCCCAAGGAGCTGGGTGGATGGTTGCAGATGGGGTGATGCAGAATGTCAGCGCGATTATGAGCGTTCACGTTTTCCCTTCTATTTCGGCGGGATCGGTGGGAATTCGTTACGGTGCTTTGACAGCAGCCGCAGACGATCTGGAGATTATTATTAAAGGCGAATCTGGGCATGGGGCGCGTCCTCATGAGGCAGTTGATGCAATTTGGATTGCGGCGCAAGCGATCGCTTCTCTTCAGCAAGCGATTAGCCGCACACAGAACCCGTTGCGCCCGGTCGTCCTAACGATTGGTAAAATCGAGGGCGGACGCGCCCCAAATGTGATTGCCGATCATGTGCGATTATTGGGAACTGTGCGATCGCTACATCCGGAAACTCATGCCACCTTACCCCAGTGGATCGAGCAGATTGTCTGCAATATCTGTAAAACTTACGGTGCCACCTGCGAAGTCAACTATCGCCGGGGAGTCCCTTCTGTACAAAATGATTCAGCGTTGACTCAGTTGGTGGAAACATCTGCCAAAGAAGCGTGGGGAAGCGATCGCGTCCAGATTTTACTAGAACCCTCTCTCGGTGCGGAAGACTTTTCGATGTATCTGGAACACGCTCCCGGTACAATGTTTCGACTAGGCGTGGGATACCCGGACAGAAAAAACTACCCGCTGCACCATCCCCAATTTGAGGTGGATGAATCTGCCATTATTACTGGCGTCGTTACCCTCGCCTATGCTGTCTGTAAATATTGGCAGCATCGCTAAAAGCATTTGAATTCCCTCGATTTTCTAACTCCAGAAGGATAAGTCTCTGGAGTAAATCTCAGTATGCTGCAAATAATACAACTTAAAATTCAAAACTACTTATGGCCTCACCCACACCTCTGAAAGGTTTAGAGCTGGTTGATTGTGCTAAAGCAAATGCAAAACAGGGAGTTGAAACTGCGGCTCATCTGTCAGGCTATGGTGAGGATTTAGGCACCTTTAAGCGAGAACTCAAGAAAGCTTGTGAAGATATGGGCGTCACTTTCCATGAGTTGAGTGATTTGATTACCGATCAAGACTCTTTAATGAGTATGGAAGGGGAAATTGTTGCTCCTGATACAGCAACAGAATTGTAGACGCGAAATTTCATCCGCAACGTTTAATTTTACGTATATCAAATTCGTTTGATTCACCATCATTTGAAAGCTCATCCCCAAACCCTCTTTGTCAGCGGCGAGGGAAAAGCGAAGCCGCAGGAATTATGGTTCTATACCCTTTCAGGAGGCTACGCCGACAAGAATGCACTGGTTGCTCAAGCGGATTTGATATCACCTTCTCATAACTTCCTGATTCAACTGAATACCCAGTTACTCGCTTCTACAACTTCAAAATTAGCCGCGCCAAATTAAAGTAAATCAGTACGCCCAATACATCAACTGCCGTTGTAATAAACGGTGCTGACATCAAAGCCGGATCTAACCCGACAGCGCGGAAAATGAACGGAAGACCGGAACCAGCAACTGATGCCAAAACCGAGATAGCCACCAAACTAATCCCTACAGCCAGCGAGACTGACCAATCTCCATTCAGGAGCCAGAAAGCCCATAACGTTGCCACGGTGCCTAACATCACTCCCAGGAGTGCCCCAGCGATCGCTTCTCGCATTACCACCTGTGCTGGCCCCATTTCTCGAAGTTCTTCGGTATTCAAGCCCCGAATCACGACTGTCGAGGATTGAGAACCGACATTCCCGCCAGTGCCAGTTAACAAGGGAATAAACGCCGCCAGCGACACCACTTGCCGAAGAATTTCCTCTTCCGCTTTGATAATCGTGCCGGTGACAGTATTGGTTAGTAGCAAAACGAACAACCAGACGACACGCTTGCGAGCCACCGTGAGTAAATCCGTCTGGAAATAATTGTCGCCCCCCGACTGGAGACCGCCCTGTTTGTAAATATCCTCTGTCGTTTCTTGTTCGATGATGTCAATCACGTCATCAACGGTGACAATGCCCACCAAACGCTTTTCCCGGTCTACCACCGGGACAGCGAGAAAGTCATAGCGCCCGATCAGCCGCGCCACTTCTTCCTGGTCATCGCTGGTATAAACGCACACTACATCACGGGTCATAATGTCCCCAATCTTCTGATCGGGATTGGCGATTACCAAATCGCGTAAGGATAAAATGCCCGACAAGTGACGAGCAGCATCCGTAATATAAAGGTAATAAATAATCTCAGTAGCATGGGCTAAACTGCGAATTCGCTCCAGCGTTTCCGCCACCGTCATGTTTTCTTTCAAAGAGATATACTCTGGTGTCATCAATCGTCCAGCAGTACCAGCCTCGTAACCCAACAACTGAGCTGTCGCTTGGCGTTCGGTGGGGGTGAGCTGTTCGAGCAGACGACGGACAACGGTAGCGGGCAGTTCGTCAAAAAGTCGTGCCCGGTCATCAGGGGACATTTTATCAACAATGTCCAGAACTTCCTGCCGCCGGAATTCCTCAATCAGCGCCTGCTGCACGCTAGAGTCGAGATATTCATAAACTTCAATCGCCTCGTCCTTGGAGAGCAAGCGAAAGGCGATCGCTTGCATCGCCTCTGGCAACCCTTCAATGGCTTCTGCAATGTCCGCCGGTTGGACCGGGACGAGGATTGCTTTTGCTCCCTGAAGGTCTTCCGCCTCAAGCAGCATTTGCAGCTGCATTCGGACAAGCTGCCGGAGTTCGCTGCGCGAGACTGTCTGGAAAGGAGTATTGGTGTCAGTCAAGGTAGACCCTCTTAATCCAGTGTTAAGTTTGTTGCTGCTTTTAGTCTAAAGGGCATTGGTACGGTTGTTTTCGTGGGATTTAAGAGTAAATGCAGCACCAATGAGAGCCAACCGCCCTACTTAATCAATTGTTGATATTTTTCCTGCACCAGTCTAGTCTCCAAGGATCGAGATTGAAGGCTCTGGGAATGGTGCGTGCTAAGCAGTCATAGGGTTTTTTCTACCGCCCAATCCGAGCCAGAAGCGTGCCTAGCTGAACGCTAATAATTCCAAGTATGGCGCTACCTGCCCAGTAAATACCGGCGGCGGCATAACTGCGATCGCGCAGTAGAGTAGATGTTTCTAACCCATAAGTGGAGAAAGTTGTGTAAGCTCCTAAAAAGCCGGTCGTTACCATCAATCGCACATCTAGAGGAATATTCGCTACCCGTTCTAACGCGAGAGTGACAAAAAAACCCATCCCAAAGCAACCTGTAAGGTTGATAAAAAAGGTGCCGTAGGGAAAGCTGGTGCCGAAGCGTTGGGCAAACCAGAGGGTGAGATAGTAGCGACTCAATGCTCCAGCGATCGCTCCTAAACTGATGGCAATGGGATGACGAATCGCGGGGTCTTGCAGCATTTAACTTGAAAATTAGACTCTCGGACTGGGGAATGAAGGGTCTCCAATCCAGCGATTTCTCCTAGGAGGTTAGGTTGGTTAACCCGTACCTTTGCTATCGTTTTTTCCCATAACCCTCTGAAATTATACCGATAGGCTGAAGGAAATATACTACAGAAATGCTATTTCTGATATAGCCCTTTATTTAAGCAGATGCCTTCAACGAGAGCCAGCGGAGTGAATCAGTTTAAAACCGTTGCCTAATTAGGTCTGTTTAGTGCGCCAATCATTACCGTCAGCTACTGGTTCATTGGTGGTTGGACGGGTGCCTTGGTAGGGATTGCTTTAGTAGCTGTGACGAACTTACGAACTCTAC
Source organism: Coleofasciculus sp. FACHB-712 (assembly GCF_014695635.1). Lineage (NCBI taxonomy): Bacteria > Bacillati > Cyanobacteriota > Cyanophyceae > Coleofasciculales > Coleofasciculaceae > Coleofasciculus > Coleofasciculus sp. FACHB-712. The sequence goes on from NZ_JACJOQ010000604.1 coordinate 6,978, forward strand.
CATATCTACAATCGCGACACGTTAACTCAAGCCGTTGCTGTCACAATTGGTCGTGCGATCGCGTTTCTTGCCCCAATAGTTAGCTACCGCTGATGATTTATTGGCTGTACTAGCATTTCTTCAATTTTCCGGTTTGTGAAATTAGTAGCCGAACCTTACTAAAAGCTAATCTTTTTCACTCAAAACTCTACTCATGAGATGTAGCCATGAATACAGAAGTCCCTAATAATACAGAAACCGCCATAACAGTTAGCCCGGAGACAAAGGCTATCGTTGATGAAAATATGGCAGGCGAATCCGAAGATTTGAAGCGTGAAACGATGGCGCTGATTGACGCCATTAAAAAACGGGCGCAGGTAGAAACAAAATCTGCTACCGAATATACTCGCGATGCCTATCTCAATGCAGTGAAACAAGCACGGGAGAAGATTGAACAGGATAAGTTGTTCGATCCAGAGCGAATTTCATACTCGATTAAACTCATTCAAATGGATGCAGAGAAGAACTGGGAGTCCATCGTGAAGGAAGTGTCAACTTTAGGCGATCGCCTTGCCGAAGCTGCTAAAGCGGCTTGGGATGTCCTGACAGCTCCTCGCACCCCTTCTTGATGTTGAAACAGTAATCACGCGCCGATATAAAACAGGGGCACTCAGCTAGCTGGGTGCCTTTCTAATTTTTTAATTCTAAATTCGGATAGCCTAATCTAGTCAGGCATTACCAGCAAGCTTTAGAATTTCACTGACAATAACAGGGTTTACTTCAGATGATTAACAAATATTGATTACTTAAATCTTGGCTGCGATTGGATAGGGTACTTTTATGAAAATTGCAACTCACAACAGATTGCTTGTCGCGGTTGCCAGCCTTCTGTTTGGATTAGCGATCGCTCTAATTTCTGGATGTGAAGCCATCTCAAATTTTCGGACTTCTCAAGTTAATTTTGATGCAACTGAGGGACAAGCCCGTAATTCGCAAATAGTCATCCCGCTTAAATTTAGCTGGGCTGATTCATTTTCAGAAGAGCTAGCAGCAGTCAAAATAGACGGCCAATGGGGCTATCTTGATAATAAAGGCAACTTCGCAATCAAACCTCAATTTGATAATGCCGAATCTTTTTTCCAAGGGTTAGCGGCTATCAAACTAAAGAACAAGTGGGGCTATATCAACAAGAGTGGCAACTTAGTCATTAAACCAAAATATGATTTGGCTAAGAATTTTTCTCAAGGGCTGGCAGCGGTAAAGATAGATGGAAAGTGGGGATATATTGATAAGAAAGGGAACTTGGTAATTAACCCAAAATTTGATTTTGCTGAATCTTTTTCTATAAGCGATCGCACTGCGTTAGCGCTGGCGGCGGTAGAAATCGGTAAAAAGTGGGGCTATATCGGCAAGAAAGGCAACTTCGTCATTCAGCCCCAGTTTGATGTTGCTGAATCTTTTTCTATAAGCGATCGCAGTGAATCAGCCCTAGGACTCGCGCCAGTCAAAAAAGACAACAAATGGGGCTATATCGATAATCGGGGAGACGTTATTGTTCCGTTGGAATTTGAGGAAGCTAAGTTTTTTTCGGAAGGACTAGCAGTGATATCCAGTAATAATAAGTGGGGCTATATTGACAGAATGGGATATCTTGTTATTCCACTCCAATTTGATTGGGCTGGGGACTTTTCTCAAGGGCTGGCGGGCATAACGATAGACACTAAGGTAGGCTATATTGACAAGGCAAGCAATGTTGTCATTCCCCCACAATTTGATAATATTTATAACTTTTCAGAAGACCTAGCAGCGGTAAAGAACGGCGACAAATGGGGCTATATCAATAAGAGTGGCAATTTCGTAATTAAACCCCAATTTGATAGCGCTCAATCTTTTTCGCAAGGGCTAGCAAAAGTTAAGATTGGCAATAAATATGGCTATATCCGCAAACCTCTTCCATAAGTTCTCATTTCTGAAGACATAGAAGAATTGAGAGTCAGTGGTCGCGGAAACTTCAGCAGAATGAAGCGAGAGCCTGGTGAGGATTTCCCCGGCTCTCGTTGCCTTTATCGGAGTGTATTTGCAAGGAAACCTATAACACGCCTTTAGAACTGGGGATCGTACCGCCACGACGGGGATCAACTTCGATTGCCATGCGGAGCGATCGCGCAAACGCTTTGAACGTCGCTTCAATAATGTGGTGCGAATTAATTCCATCTAGTTGGCGAATGTGCAGCGTCATCTGGCTGTGATTGACCAACGCCACAAAAAATTCCCGCACCAGCTGGGTGTCATAAGTCCCGACTCGCTGAGTCGGAATCTCTAAGCCATAGCTCAGATGAGGACGTCCGGAAAAATCTAACGCTACCTGAACCAACGCTTCATCGAGAGGGGCGAGGAAATTCCCAAATCGGACAATTCCTTTGCGCTCGCCCAGTGCTTGATGCAACGCCATTCCTAGGGTAATTCCCACATCTTCATTGGTATGGTGGTCATCAATTTCCAAGTCTCCCGTCGCGGCTACATCCAAATCAATCAGGCTGTGAGAGGCGATTTGATGCAGCATATGGTCTAAAAACGGAATGCCGGTTTTGGCATTGCAAGTGCCATTCCCGTCTAATTTGACGGTGACGATAACATCCGTTTCGCCCGTCTTGCGCGGAACCCTTGCCATGCGAGGAGACAAAAGCTGTTCAATGCTTGGAGAAGGTGTAAATTGGCGATCGCGTGCCTGCATCGCAGATGCTCACTCAAGAAAATAAAGTTAAGTTTATTATCCTACGTTACTGAGCATCTGGGAGACGCGAAAGCCTTTAAAATGCAAAATTAAAAATTAAAAATTAGCAGAATCTTTGCTTTTTAATTTTTAATTTTTAATGTTTGATTCTTTTTACATCCCCATAATCTCGTATCCCGCATCGACATACAGCACCTGACCTGTAATGCCACTTGCCAAATCGCTACACAAGAAAGCAGCCGCATTTCCCACTTCTTTCTGAGTTACAGTGCGTCGCAGCGGTGCCACTTCCTCAACGTGATGGATCATATCCAGAATGCCACCTACCGCCGACGATGCCAAAGTACGGATGGGACCCGCCGAAATTGCATTCACGCGAATATTCTGCGGTCCTAATTCAGCTGCCAGGTAACGGACACTCATTTCCAGTCCAGACTTGGCAATTCCCATCACGTTGTAGTTGGGGATCACCTTAACGCCGCCTAGATAAGTCAGCGTGACAATGCTGCCACCTTCTGTCATCAGTGGTTTTGCTGACCCAGCAAGTTGTACCAGCGAATAGGTACTAATTTCTAGAGCTTGGGTGAAGCCAGCACGGGTAGTGGTACTAAAATCACCTGATAAATCTTCCTTGTTCGCAAAAGCAAGACAATGGATCAGGATGTCTAGCTTGCCCCACTTATCGCGGATGGCGTCAAATGTAGACTGAATTTGGGTCTCATTCTGGACATCGCAGGGTAAAAATAAGCTGGGGTTGAGGGGTTCTACCAACTCTGCCACTTTTTTTTCAAAGCGGCCTCGGTCGTCTGGCAGGTAAGTTACTCCTAGATTCGCACCCGCTTGGTGCAGTTGCTGAGCAATCCCCCAGGCGATCGATCGATTGTTGGCAATGCCGGTGACAAGGGCGTTTTTTCCGGTTAAATCTAGCATAAATGTCGATTTTGAAGGCAATATTAGAGGATATCCGATTTAGGGGAGTATTCAAGATCGCGATCGCCCGGAGCAAGGCTGTCTAGTACGGGTAAGGAGCGTGCCTCCTTACTCACCATGCATCCCACCCGATAGCGCAGATACTGTCAAGATATCAACATTTTCCGTCATAATCTTACTTGCCTTGAGCAGGGAGAGAACTAAAGAAGGTAGCCGGGGAAACTACTTTAAAATTTTGTATCAAATAGCACAAAAACCGCTTGGAAGTCAGTTTATCTGTGTCTAATGTCAGAAAACTCTCATAGTTGTTTTGCTATGGTTAAAGTTCCTCCGACAGAAAGTTGCAGAAGTCTGTAGGGCAGCATTTAGGAAAAAGGAAGTGGCAGTGACGCAAGATAGACCGCTAGCAGCTGTGTTCCGTCAACTGGGAGGTGGGGCGTTTCCACCCGTGGTGGAAACTTTTGAGCGGGGCAAGACGATCTTTTTCCCAGGAGACCCGGCTGAACGGGTATACTTTTTGCTCAAAGGTGCAGTAAAGCTGTCTCGCGTGTATGAAGCTGGGGAAGAAATTACCGTGGCGCTGCTGCGAGAAAACAGCGTTTTTGGAGTACTGTCCTTAATTACAGGGCATCGTTCGGATCGGTTTTATCACGCTGTAGCATTTACGCCAGTGGAGCTGCTTTCGGCACCGATCGATCAGGTAGAGCAATCGCTCAAGGATAATCCGGAGCTATCGATGTTGATGCTGCGAGGGCTTTCTTCGCGCATTTTGCAAACAGAAATGATGATTGAGACATTAGCTCACCGAGATATGGGATCGCGCTTGGTGAGTTTTCTGTTGATTCTGTGCCGTGATTTTGGCGTTCCTACCGCCAATGGAATTACGATCGATCTGAAGCTTTCTCATCAAGCGATCGCAGAAGCAATCGGCTCCACCAGGGTAACTGTCACCCGCTTACTGGGAGATTTGCGGGAGGAAAAAATGATTTCTATCCACAAGAAAAAAATTACGGTACACAACCCAGTTACACTGAGTCAGCAGTTTACTTGAAAACAGCTAGAGGCTTTGGTCAGGTTGTCGGTTAGGTTGTCGGTTAAAACGGCATGGTAGCGCGAGCAAGTTATCAAGTTTTAACATTTAGTCGGGAGTTCAGTTAAAAGGTCTCAGGTTTTAAGCGGATAGTTTTCAACCTTGCAACCTTTAACCTTTCCGATTTCACCTTCGATCTTTAATTCCTGTTAACCCTTTCTCTAGCCTGCGATGCGATAGGCTGTAACTGGAATGACTGTAGCAGACAATGACCGACAGTGCGCTCTTCCTGATTTTGTCTATTTTAGTGTTGGGAAGCGTCATCGCAACGGTAGGCGATCGCATTGGCACGCGCGTGGGAAAAGCACGCCTGTCGTTGTTCAATCTGCGTCCCCGCAAAACAGCTGTTTTAGTAACGATTCTGACAGGGCTAACGATTTCTGCCTCAACACTAACAATCATCTTCGCGACCAGCGAACAATTGCGGATTGGAGTTTTTAGACTCCAAGAAGTGCAGAAAAAACTCAAGACAGCAAGTAAGGATATTGCCAAAGCGAACGAGCAGAAACGGAAAACCGAAAGCGAACTTGCTAAAACCGCCGCCCAAAAAGAGCAAGTAGAGAAGGAACTCGCTCAAGCTCGCACCCAGCAATCTGTCGCTCAGCAGCGCTTAGATGCGATTAATCGATCTTTGGCAGCTGCGCTGGCTAAACAAGGCCAGACGGAGGCGCAACTAAATCAAACTCAAAGCGAACTGAGTCGGGTCGCCAGCAGCTTTCAGCAAACCCAAAAACAGCTGACCTCTGTCTCTGGGCAAGCGAAGACGCTACGTTCGGAAATCCAACAACTTCAAGCAGAACGCCAAGAATTGCTCCAGCAGCGAAATCAAGTCAGAGCTGAAATTACTGAATTCAAAGCGAAAGTGACTCAGCGCGACCAAAAAATTGCCCAGCAAGACCGAGCAATTAGCCAACGCGATGAGCAAATTCTCAAGCGGGATCAAGCCCTTGTGGAACTTGATGAGAAACTTGCTGCCTTTCGGAAGAGCCTGAGCGATCGCGATGAGCAAATTGCCCAGCGAGACAAAGCCTTATCTCTACTTGATAACAAAATTTCTCAACGAGATGAGGTGATTGCCCAGCGAGAAAATCGCCTTAAAGAACTCGAAAAACAACAAGCTTCCCTAGAGCAGGAAGTGGCAACCTTAGAACAGTATTACCAGTCTTATCAAACTTTGCGTCAGGGTAGTCTGGCACTGCTGCGCGGTCAGGTTCTGGCGGCTGGCGTTTTTCGTATTGTCGAGCCAGCCGCAGCCCGACAGGTCATTGAGCAGCTGTTACGGGAAGCGAATCGGACAGCGATTAAAGCGACCCAACCCGGTCTCAACAAGGTGGCGAACGAACGGGTCGTGCAAATTACAGAGGCACAGGTCGAGCAACTGATCAACCAGATTCAGGATGGTCGAAACTATGTAGTCCGAGTTTTTTCGGCTGGTAACTATGTCCAGGGAGAAAAGCAGGTACAAGTCTTTGCAGACGCCGCACCCAATCAAGTTGTATTCCGCACTGGTGAAGTCGTAGCAACGACATCTGCCGATCCTTCAAACATGACCGACCAACAAATTCGGCAGCGGATTGACCTGCTGCTTGGAGCATCCCAGTTCCGAGCTACTCGCGCGGGGATTTTGGGCGATACAGTTCAGGTTGGCGACAATCGAATTGTTAGCTTGATTCGGTTTATCGAGCAGTTGAAAAAGCACAATAAGCCGATTTCTCTGAAAGCGGTCGTGGCAGAGGACGCCTATATTGCCGGACCCATGAAATTAAATTTGGAGGCAGTTGAAGACGGAGAAGTTGTGGTGAGGATGTAATTTATTAGTCATGAGTGATGAGATGATGACTAATGGCAATTAACCATTCGTAAATTAGCAATTAGCCAATTCAGATGATTTTAGGGTTCGATCCAGGGCGCGATAAGTGTGGTTTAGCCGTAGTGGGGAAAGACAATTCTCTGCATTACCACCAGGTTGTACCAGCAGAAGCAGCGATCGCAACGCTCCTTGAGTTGTGTGAAAAATTCCCGATTGATACTCTAGTGATGGGCGATCAAACCACTTCCAAAAGTTGGAAAAAGAAACTTCAGCAATTCCCAACGTTGGTGCCGATTGTCCTGGTAGATGAGCGCTACAGTACATTGGAAGCACGCGATCGCTATTGGCAAATGTACCCTCCCCAAGGTTTAGGACGCCTGATTCCCCAAGGGATGCGGAGTCTACCCCGACCAATCGATGACATTGTTGCCATCCTCCTCATCGAAAGATACATGAAGCAACGAGAGACGAGGAACTAGGAAACTCTGTCATTCTTAACTTTCTTAATTTAAACTGAACTCAAAACTCAAAACTTTTAAAGTTCCGCCCGGATCGTAAACGCATAGTCCCCTCCAGGCTCTAGCTGGTAATCTTTCTGTTCTAAAAATCGACCCAGAGGTTCCTGAATTAAAGCGCGTCCCAAAGAGGGTGTCACCGACAATTGACCCTGTCGGAAACACCACTGGAACTGCCATTCATATTCCGCCGCCGTGACTTCCCCTGCCAGAAAGCCCAGTTGCCAGGAAAGATGGGTAATTCGGACGTGGGCAGTAGTTTGAGGTAAACGCTTAGAACTCACAATCGCTGTGCCGATCAAATACCTTCATTCAGCAACAATACTAAACTTATTGCGATCGCCTTCGAGATAACATCATTCTCACAGCTGATACTGAGCTGGCACGAACCGAGTAAAAATATCCCTCTGGATATGGAAAGTGCCAGACTAGATCGGTATTGACTAGGATGAAAGAAGAGTAACATCTGAGCAAAAAAGGTGCAATTTTGAGTCGTTTATCGTCTGACCGAACCCCAAATGCCAGCCAGTTCCCTTCACAAACCCCGGACGCGACAGATTTGGATCGGGAACTAGATAACGCCATTTTGAGCTTTGATGACATCCAAGCAGAACTGAATTACAAAAAGGCGCAAAATGCTCTGCGAGACTTGGTAGATAACCTGGATCTCACTCCTCAAGAGCGGACGGGACTGGAATCCGAGATTAATGATTTGGCAACGATGCTGGAGAAGTTAGATCGATCGGTCGTCCAGATTGCCGCCTTTGGGATGGTGGGACGGGGTAAATCTTCAGTACTGAACGCCTTATTAGGTCAGAACGTGTTTGAAACGGGACCGCTTCATGGCGTCACCCGCACCCATCAAGGTGCCAGCTGGCAACTGACTCAGGAGAATGAGACGGGAAGCGTCAGCGATATCCTACGAGTCACGCTGCCGAGTGCGGGCAATTCCCAAATCGAGCTAATTGACACCCCTGGAATTGACGAAGTAGACGGAGAAACCCGCGAAACCTTAGCCAGACAAGTTGCCAGACAAGCAGACTTGCTGCTGTTTGTCATTTCGGGCGACATGAACAAGGTGGAATACGAGGCGCTCTCGCAATTGCGGGAAGTCGGTAAACCGATGTTGCTGGTATTTAACAAAATTGACCAGTATCCGGATGCCGACCGGATGGCGATTTATCGCAAAATTCGGGATGAACGGGTGCGGGAATTGCTCTCACCGGATGAAATTGTAATGGTTGCTGCCTCTCCCCTGGTGGCGCAGGCGGTTCGCCGTCCTGACGGAACGAGGGCAGTGCAGCGACGACCGGGAACGCCCCAAGTTCTGGATTTGAAGCTGAAAATTCTGGAAATTTTGCACCGAGAAGGCAAGGCTTTGGTAGCGCTCAATACCATGCTGTATGCCGATGATGTGAACGAACAGATGATTGCTAGGAAGATGCAGATTCGCGATGAAAGTGCGAATCAGATCATCTGGAAAGGGGTGATGACGAAGGCAGTTGCGATCGCCCTCAACCCGGTCACGGTTGTCGATCTCCTCAGCGGTGCCGTCATCGACGTGGCAATGATTCTCACTTTATCTAAACTCTACGGCATCCCTATGACCCAGCCGGGAGCGGTGGGACTGCTACAAAAAATTGCCATCAGTATGGGCGGAATTAGCGCTAGCGAACTCTTAGCAACTTTGGGACTCAGTTCCCTGAAAAGTCTGTTAGGATTCTCCGCACCTGCAACGGGTGGAGTGTCTTTAGGCCCCTATTTATCAGTTGCCGTGACTCAGGCAGGTGTTTCTGGGGTTTCTTCTTACGGGATTGGACAAGTCACTAAAACTTACTTGGCGAATGGAGCTTCCTGGGGTCCCGATGGCCCAAAAGCCGTGGTGAGTCGCATTCTGACTTCGCTGGATGAAGCCTCAATTTTGAATCGGATTAAGAATGAGTTGAGTGCAAAGTTAGTGAATTAAAACAAGCGATCGCTCTTTTTAAAAACAAGCGATCGCTTGTTTTTTATTACTTGAAATTCATCTAATTCGATTTATAAATACATCGATCAGTGCAACTGATCGATGTATTTTATTTAGCTCGAATATACTTATAATAAAATGCTTGTTTTGTGCATGTTAAAGTCATAATATAGTAATTGTATTTGTCTGACTAGACGTTGTAGTTGGAGCGCGGAGGACAATGTCCTCTGCGCGAGTTCCAGAAAAGGTACTAAAAAGCAAATCAAAATATAGATATTATAAATAAATTGTAAACTCTCTTTTTTCCAACCTCTATAGCAAAAAGAATGGAAGATAAGTCTTTATTAGATGATATTAACCAAGCTTTCTCAGCCTTCAAAAAGCCTTTGATCATCCCTATTCTTCCAAAAAAGGGAGTTATTGAGGGTGAATATTTAGCGATTCAGCGAGATTTTGGTGAAGTTTTAAAAGATGAAATGAGCGACGAGCAATGCTCAATGATGATCTGTGATTACTCGCTCATTTCGGATGAAGCTTTGTGTTACTTTCTCCCCAGGCTAGCCAGAAGTGTTTTGCAAGAGAGAGGTTTTTCAGACTTATTTTGCAGCCGAATTGAAAAAATCAATGAGATTTTCCTAAATCGAGAGCAAAAAGCTATACTGAATCGCCTTATTATTACCCTTAAAGATATTGAAAAAGAATTAGAACTAGAGGAAAAGCATGAACTAGAACAGTCTTGGGCAGACTGGGAAGAGTCTTTAGGACAAAGTCAGAATGAAAATGACAAACTCTTATTGGCTATAGCTAGAAACAATATTGATGAGGTTAAAAGCTTAATTAACCAAGGGGCTAATGTAACAGAACAAGACAAGAATGGAAACTCACCCTTAGATATTGCCAAGTATAAAGGACACACCAAAATACTTGAGTTGCTCAAGCAAGCAGGTACTAAGGAATGATGGTGCGTGAGGAACATTTGAAAAGGGTGGACACGGATGCCCACCCTACGTTTAACTGACCAAGAAAATTTGTGATTAGCGAGGCGTTTTATCTTCTTTAAAGGATGCCAGCCATTCGCGGACTTGCCCAGCTGCAACATCGCGGCTACCCAACCCGAAAGCCAAGGCGATCGCGACAGCGATCGCTCCCAATAGCAATCCAAAAGCTAAGTTAACGATATCGCTAGCAATTCCCATCTGTTGCAGCGCCATTGCTGAAACCAGGGCGATAATCGCAATCCGAGCAGTTTGTCCGAGTATCCGCGCTTGGCG
>NZ_JACJOQ010000605.1:0-19767 GCF_014695635.1 Coleofasciculus sp. FACHB-712
AACGCAGTAACCGGGATTTAGACCAGTTTGCTTACATTGCATCCCATGACTTAAAAGCACCCCTAAGAGCGATCGCTACGCTTTCAGAATGGATTGAGGAAGACCTCGCAGATCAACTGACCGACGACTCGCGCGAACATCTGAATTTATTGCGGGGACGAGTTCACCGTATGGAAGCTTTAATTAACGGCATTCTGCAATATTCGCGGGCGGGTAGGGTGCAACAACAGATAGAGGCAGTGAATGTCTCCTCCTTGCTGTCGGAAGTCATCGAACTGCTCGATCCACCGCCGGAAGTTGCGATTGTTGCAGAGTCTATGCCAACGTTGCAAACCGAACGGGTGCCACTACAGCAGGTGTTTATGAACTTGATCGGCAACGCCATCAAGTACGCAAAACGCTCGGATGTGTGTATTCAAGTTGGTGTTCGGGAGCTGCCAAAATACTACGAGTTCTCGGTCGCTGATAACGGGCAAGGAATCGAACCCGAATATCATCAGAAGATTTGGGGCATCTTCCAAAGACTGGAAGCGAGGGACAAAGTTGAAGGCACTGGCATCGGTCTATCGGTGGTTAAGAAAATCGTCGAAAGTCGCGGTGGACGGGTGTGGGTGGAGTCCGCAGCAGGCGCTGGAGCAACGTTCCGATTCACTTGGAGCTAATTGAAAGCCATCACATAAGCTTCTCGGCGGACGGTATTCATAATCGTAGCGATCGCTTGATTTTGAGCGGTACTCAGATCCGCACCCCGACTGACAAAAAACTGAGTCAACTGTTCCAGTCGCTGCTGCGTTGCCGGCGTTGCTTCCGAACTGCATCAGGTTCCGCCACTGGTTTCCTCCAGATTAAATTGAAGGATTGCCAACCAATATAGCCATTTGAATTCATTCATAAACTTTTCTTTTTTCTTTCTTTCTTCCCTTCTTACTTCGCGCCTTTGCGGTTCAATCCCACTCTTTTTATGAACGCTAGGGAAGAATGCCAATTTTCGTATAAATAGGGCGAACCAAGCGTCTTATACCAGGAAGCTGTTTTGTAAATACGAAAGAACCGAGAATACAAAAGATTCCCCCAATCATTAACGTATTGGGCGCACCGATTTGACTTGCTAAAGAACCCGCAAATAAATTTCCTAAGGGAACGACGCCAAAAAAGCCATCGTGTAGATGCTCATTACCCTGCCACGCTTATCATCCTCAACAATCGTTTGGAGAACTGTATTACTAGATGTAAATTGCAAAGTAAAACTCAAGCCAACTAGTAACATCATTAGTAAAGAAAGTCCCAGCACGCGAGACAAAGAAAAACCAATCAATCCCATCCCCATGAAAGCCGGAGAATAAGCAATCAATCTGCCCAAGCCTAAAACATTTTTCCGCGTACTTAAATGAACTGCACCAATTAACGCTCCTACTCCCGCCGCCGCCATCAGAAAGCCCAGAGTTTCAGCATTCCCATGAAGAATTTGCGTGGCAAATATTGGTGTGAGAACGGTATATTGCATTCCCATAAAACTAACTAACGCTAGCAGCAAGATGATAGAACGAATTGGTGGAAAGCCAAAGGTATACACAAATCCTTCTTTCAATCTTTGCCAAGGATGATCGTGAGAGACTGCTATTTTACTGGGCTTTACCTTCATTGCTAATAAAGCGGCAATGACGGCAATATAGCTGAAACCATCAATTAAAAAACAGTAACCCGCTCCAACTGAGGCAACAAGCAACCCTCCAATGGCAGGACCAATCAATCGCGCCCCATTAAACATGGAAGAATTCAGCGCGATCGCATTCGCTAAATCATCTTTTTGTTCGATAATTTCTGGTACGAAAGCTTGACGAGCGGGGGCATCAAAGGCGTTAATGATACCTTGGAATATACTCAAAACAATCAGATGCCAGACCTGGACGATTCCGGTTAGGGTTACAAAAGCCAGCACTAACGACTGAAGCATCGCGAGGCTTTGAGTAATGACTAAGAGCCGATGACGAGAAACTCGATCGACTAAGACCCCCCCAAATGGAGTCAGTATAAAACTGGGAAATTGTCCTGCAAATCCAACTATACCCAGTAATAAGGCTGAATTCGTGAGACTATAAACTAGCCAAATCGTGGCGATTTGCGTCATCCAAGTTCCAACGAGCGAAAGCCCCTGACCGGCAAAAAATAACTGATAGTTTCTCGATCTCAATGCCGGTAAAACTGGCAGAAACTTGATGGCGTTTTTCTTCATAATTTCTTGGTTTTCAGCGAATGCTTAAATAGCGGACAAGTTAGTTATTTCTTAGCAGGGAAGACCCAGCCAGGGTTTAAATTGGGGGTAAATTGGGGGTGTCCCTCTGCGGGCGGAAGCCGTGTGGCTTCCTGGGTTTCAACATCAGTATCAGGGGTTGCTTGTAGTTCTGATTACCTATCTACTGTCTGTTGGGCTGTTGCTACTAGACCAACACGCTCCTCTAGAGAGGCATCTGTCCTTGGTTCAGTTTGTTGTTATCACTTTTTACCTGCTCGGCAAAGTATTTAATAAGCGGTCATTTCGTATATGTAATATTTGTGAAATTTTTGGTAAACAGCATTTACTTCGTACACGTAATATTTTTAGATGAATCCCTAAGGCCGTGCTTCACCCAGTCGGATGAAGATTGCCACTATCTTCTACAAGCCTTAAGAGAGATTCGCGATCGCTTGATCTACCAATTGAGAAAAATGTTCGCGTTCAGCCATCGGAATCCCTTTCATCGCCTGTTCCCGAATTTCTAGCGCGATTGGCGGTAGGACTTCTTGTAGTTGCTTGCCTGCTTCCGTCAACCAAATGCGCCAAATCCGGCGATCGCGAAGGTCGCGTTCCCGACGAATCAGCCCCCGCTCTTCCATCCGATCTAGCACCCCGGTGATCGTACCTCCCACTTGCTGTAGTTTTTCCCCAATACTGCAAGTGGCTAAGCCGTCTTCTTCCCACAAACAGCACAATACAACCCAGTGAAAGGGAGTCAGTCCCAAAGGCTCCAGCCGTTCCTGAAACTTGCGGCTAAACACCTGGGAGAGCAGTTTGATCCGGTAGCCCAAACTATAGGGTGCCATTACTTCGTGCCATTGCTCAAAAGGCTTGCTCTCAGCAGATGTAGAAGACATTGGTTAATTAGTTAGCGTACGTAATATTAATTTAGCTTTGTTTTTTGGTTGCTGGCAAGGGAAACCCCGCCAGGATTTGAAGGAGGTTTTTTTTAACGCAAAGAACGCAAAGGGGGGCGCAGAGGTACGCCAAGTTAAAGTGAACAGCCGTCACTCTCACGGGTGTGGCTTTAGCCTAGGGGCATATCTTTACAGTTCGTAATTTTTCTAAACTGGTGATGTAAAGATAGCTTCAGTTTTAGATGATGATGCTGCGACCGAATCAACGCACTAAGTTAGACGATACCGATGATACGGAGTTTTACTCCTATCCGCGGTTTGTGACCCACGTAGACGAAGGGTTTATTCAACAACTGACAGATCTCTACCGCGATCGCTTGAAGCCGAATACCCGCATCTTAGACATGATGAGCAGCTGGGTTTCCCATCTACCAGAGGAGATGAAATTTTCTCACATCGAAGGACACGGACTGAACGAAGAGGAACTGGCGAAAAATCCCCGCTTCGATCGTTATTTTGTTCAAGATATCAACAAAAATCCGAAGCTACCCCTACCGAATGAAGATTTCGACGCCGTTCTCAACTGCGTCTCGGTGCAGTATCTGCAATATCCGGATGCTGTATTTGCGGAAATTTACCGCATCCTCAAACCCGGCGGAATCGCAATTATCAGCTTTTCCAACCGGATGTTCTATCAAAAAGCGATCGCTGCATGGCGAGATAGTTCCGAAGCTAGTCGGGTTGAGCTAGTGAAAAGCTACTTCACCTTAGTCCCCGGATTTAGCTCCCCAGAAGTCATTACTCACCAATCCTCCGCGCCGAAGCTCCTACAGTGGATGGGTGCCAGTGGGGGAGATCCTTTCTACGCTGTCATTGCTCACCGCTCTTAAGCGGCAGAACCTCCTCCCCCTTTCTCCACAGGGATTCCGAGGCACCCAATCCCTCCGCTTGATTGGCGCTACACTTCACTTCTCTCTCTCCCTGAAAAAGGGGTTTGGGGAATTCTGATGTAAAGTCTCGCGCAAGTAGAATGTAGGGAAAAGAAGAATTGGGGTTGAGACTTGTCACAGCTTAAGTGAGTGAACCTCTTGAGAATCGCTTAAGTTTCTCCATAGCTAGATGCCAAAAATGTGAAGATGGTGATAAAAATGAAACCTCAAGCTATCAGGAGGCGGTAATGATTTTTCAAAATGGGCGGAGAATTTTCGCAGCGATGTTGCTCTCGATGTTGCTGCTAGTAACTTCTTGTACAACCCAAACTCCCTCTCGTTACGACCAAGCACAAAAGGAAAGCACTCAAAGGAATGCTCCTCCAGCAGTTGCTAAACAGGCTGAACAGGGAAGCAGCTTTAATAAATTCTTTCCAAAAAGTAGCAGTGGCTTCCAAACTGTACCAGCTCAAGAGAAAAAAGGCTTTGCTGAGTATAAGTTGAAAAAAGACGGCAAGGATGTTGCCGTACTGTCTATTTCTGATACTACTAGCACCCCCACAGCCGCAGCAAAATTTAAGAGCAGCAGTAAAACAATCGCTGGCTATCCAGCGGTTAACCAGGGGAGTAATGGCACTGCTGTTTTAGTAGGCGATCGCTACCAAGTCAAAATTCAATCCCGCGATGCTTCCTTTACTCAGAGCGATCGCGAAGCTTGGCTGCAAAAATTTAATCTCAATGGTCTGTCTCGACTAAAGTAAGTAGTCCTGAGAAATCAGTCATGAGTCATTCGTTTGCAATTAATGGCTCATGACTGATTACTGCTGACTACTGATGAATGACAACTGAAAAAACAAGGAGACTACGACTGTGAGCAAATCGATTTTTGAACTGGTTGATGAGCTACCAACCAATAACATCACCACGATGGCTTTGCGATCGCTTGATTTTGTCGTTCCGGGGCAATGGCAAAATATTGTTGGCTTTGACAACACAATTCGTGCTGTCACTGGCGAAACTGATGAAGCGTTAATTCAGCAAATTGGCGAACGCGCCGTCTATCTGTACAACGACAAATCGCAGGGATATCAGCGAGCCATGTGGCTCTATCAAACTGTTGATAGTGCAGATAAAGCTCTCGGTACAGCCGCCTTGGCGAACAAAGTAGGCGAAAAAATTCCGCTTTTCGGTTTTTTAAACAACATCACTCCTAAAGCGGACAAAGCTCAAACGATTGATTTGTGTATAAAATTGGTGGTTGAGTTGGTTGCCTTTTGCCAAATCAACGGCATCCCAGGAGACAGCATTGGAGATTTTGTCGCCTCTTTAGCTGATTATAGTGGCGAATCTTTGATGCGGATGGTGGCTTTAATTAGCTTTGATGGTTTAGTTCCCCTTGGCTCTGACTTCCTCCTCAAAGCCACCTCCGGATTGAATCAAGCGAGTCCCGCAGAGTTAGAAGGAAATCAGACATACCAGCGTGTCAACGATTTGATTCCTGGCGGCAGTCCGGAAGGTAAGCTCAACTTTATCGGTCAAAGCTTTGATTCAGTTAAAGGCTGGATGAGTGGTTTTGTCACCTCTCACAATTTAACCCCACAAAAAGTTGTCAGTAACCTGCAAAATTTTGTGGAAGTTTCCGGTGACAAGTTGGACTATCTGGGTGCCTTTCTAGATGTGACAACAAACTATTACGAACACACAGGCACTCAAACCTTGGCTCGTCGCTTGATTGAACGCGCCTCCGCCGAAATTTAAAATCTTCGTGCTGGTATGTATTAGCACTGGTATGTATTAGCACAAGTGTATTTAGCTGCCGGTATCTGCAAATACCGGCAGCTTTAATTTTTGTCAATATTTTGTGACTTGTATCACAGAAATCTTTATCCTAAAAGGTAACTAGGTTCAGCCGACATGACATGCGGGGTAGAGACTTGTTTCACCTCAGATGTGATGCCGACTCGATGCACTATCTCAATATCTTTAGTGCATCGGAATCACGCATTTAAATCACACATATTTAATGGAGATGTATTGTCATGGCACAGGAAAGCGCTGCCAGTTTGTTCAAAGCAGTTAAAGAAGATCAAGCATTACAAGCAAGACTCAAAGCAACCACTAACCCAGAAACCTTCATCCAGATTGCCCGTGAACGTGGCTATGACTTCACGGTTCAAGAACTGAATAATGAAATCGAGAATTTATCTGAGGAGGAGTTGGCAGCCGTTATCAATCCAGGTATTGGCCCCCGGAGACACCTAACTCCTAGATAATCTGATTGATTCTTAGTAAAACTACTCAATCATCAATTAAAAATGCAAAATTAAAAACTTGGCATTTTTAATTTCTAATTTTTAATTGATGATGGTGCTAAGAAATATTCATGGTTTTACTGGTGGGAAACGCGATCGCGCTTTAATGGCGTTTTAGACGCGATCGCACGGTGCAACCTAAGCGGGCGCGTCCAATTGAGCCAGAATTTCTGAGGCTTGGGCGCAAAGCGTGTCGTGAGAGTGACCATTACTCCCAATTAGACAACCCCATTGATTCACATCCCCCTGGTTGTACTTGGGGGGAGTGCCATCAGCGTGGGTGAATTGTCCGCCTGCTTCCGTCAAAATTAGCTCTGGAGCCGCCATATCCCAATCTTTGGGAGCAGATTTACCAGACAGAGAGATATAAACGTCTGCTTGGTGGTCGATGATGGTGGCAATTTTGCAGCCGACACTGCCGACATAGTGTTTATTTTTAAACGGCAGGTGTTGCACTAACTGATTGAAACGCTCATCTCGATGGGTGCGACTAACGACTAAGGTGAGTTCTTCAAGGGCGTTGCGTTCCGATACGCGAACTGGCTTGGGTTGGCCTTCACGAGTTTCCATATAGGTGCCGCCGCCTTTGGTTGCGTAATACAATTTTCCTGCCTCTGGCAACGCGACCACTGCCAGAATGGGACGCCCTTGGTGCGTTAAGGCAATATGAATTGCAAATTCACCCGTCCGATCGATAAAGTCTCGCGTTCCATCGAGGGGGTCAACGATCCAAACCCAAGGTTGCTCTACTGCTGGTGTCTGAGATTTATAGGTTTCTTCGCTTAAATATCCGAAATCCGGGCTGTTGAGAGACGCCTGCAAGTTATAGAGGATGTATTCGTTGACGGCGACATCTGCTGCCGTGACAGGACCATCTTTTTTGTTTTCAACTTCCAAATCATCGGTGCTACGATCGCCGCGATAGTAAGACTGGAGGATATCGGCGGCACCCCAACCTACACTTCGAGCGATCGCGACAATTTCTTCTAGCCCCTCATATCGGTTTTCGCCCAACGATTTTAATACTGTCACTTTAAGCTTCCTCGGCTGTCGGCACTTGGGTGGAGGCTATCCAGTAGCGGCGACAACTCCACAGCAGCGCAGCGCCAACCGCTATGTAAATTAAACCCCTCACTTCAAAACTAACACCCGCACGACGTAATCCGATACCAATGGTCATCATTGCCACAATTAAAGCAATGGTTTTGACTCCAAACATTTGGAAAATACTCTTAAACGGGTTTGGTTCCTGTAGCATTTCTACTCGATTAATGACGCGATTTGCAGTGCGATCGAGAATCAGTTTCCCTTTAATTAGACCCAGGCTAAGCGCTGCTGCACCCCACCCCAAATGCTGTCCATCTAACAATCCCAAATAAGGGAATTTAAACCAGAATACTAACCCCATGCTAAAAAGCCCTAAGCCTACTAGCGTCCAGAGGCTACCAGCAATCCAAAGATGTTGTCTGCGGGTCAAACCGCTTTTTTGATAAGTGCTTTCCATTTCTGAGAGTTTCTGTCCTAAGCCAGTTGAGTTATTATATGCTGCCGGTTCCCTCTCCCAAGTTTAAGATTGGTTAATTCTGATTACTTTGGTGCTGTTTTCTGCATCCATCGACGAGTGCCAAAAAATTGACAGGAATGAGAGGCAATTTTTGCCGCCGATGCGATCGCATCGGCAAAACTTTTCCGTAGGATATAGTTACAAAAGGCACCGTGGAAAATGTCCCCAGCACCCATCGTATCAACGGGATTTATTTGGGGAACTTCTATCGATCCGCTTGTACCCTGCGAAAGATATTGGATAGGTTTCTCTCCGCCAGTGATAGCGATGTGAGGAATTCCTAGTGCGGATAGATAAGAAAGAACTTCCTGCTGTGCGCGATCGCAACTTGGGGGATGAAAATTTTCCGAACAAATGGCGTAATCTACAAAGGGCAATATTCTTTCAAATCCAGGCTTCCAACTGCCGCCATCTATGACAACAGGGATCTGATTTTCTTTAGCTAATCGGGCAATTTTCTCCCCAACTGCCATTTGGTGCCCATCAATGAGTACAATATCAATTTCCTGTAAAATATTGAGGGGCAGACATTCACCGCTAACTTGTGTTTTCGTCGCATTGATCGAGATCGCCGCGCGATCGCCTGTTGCCTGAGTCGTGATAATAGAAGAAATCGGCGGAGGTTCAGATTGGCTAGGTGACAGGTCTATCAGCGTCACTGAGTGACTGTCCAAATCAGTCCGGATCAGGCAATTAATTGGATGAATACCAACTATACCCAAAAGGCTTGCTCGATTGCCCAAATAACTAAAAGTCACGGCTGCATTGGTCGCAGGGCCTCCTGCCGCCACCGTATAGTCAGATGCAACAATTTTCTGATTTTGTTCGGGTAGACCCGTCGTTAAATACACCAGGTCTAAGGTAACTAATCCTACAAAAAGTCCCTGAAAAGCCATTGATTATTTTTCCTGTTCCGACTGACCCAATTCTCTACGGACAAGTGGGTTAAATGCTAGTTGCTAAAATTATTACCGACAACGATTAACACATAAAAATTAACTCAAAAGTTTATCTAGAAAGCCAATTAATTGTGAAATGCAGCAAATTTTTTGGGCATCCTAAAAGTAGCGGGAACCTTTGTTGAACATCCTTGCAGATTAATCAAACCTACCGCTAATCCTTAAGGATTCACGACTAATGCTGCAATTTTTAAAAAATTTAATCTCTCCAAATTGGTTTATTCCCCACGGGCACAGCTATCTCTGGCAACCAGGGTTAGTCTCGCTGCATATTGTGGCAGATGCGTTGATTGCGATCGCCTATTACTCGATTTCCCTCGCCTTGCTCTATTTCATCCACCAACGACAGGATTTGCCCTTCCGAAGGATATTTTTCCTGTTTGGAGCTTTCATTGTTTCCTGTGGCACGACCCACCTGATGGAAATCTGGACGCTCTGGCATCCAGCTTATTGGCTTTCGGGTGCCGTCAAAGTGATTACCGCTATCATTTCCGGTTACACAGCTGTCGAACTGATTCGTTTGATTCCCAAAGCACTGGCAATTCCCAGTCAGGCACAACTAGAAGCAACGAACCAAAAACTCAGTCAGGAAGTCATCGAACGCCAGCAAGCAGAAGCAGCATTGCGGCATAGCGAAGCTCGCTTTCGCTCAATTTTTGAGGGAGCAGGCATGGGAATCGCGATCGTAGACATGGAAGGTCATGTCGTGACAACGAATCCGGCACTCCAACGGATGCTGGGTTGCAAAGAGGATAATTTGCCAGCAGGATATATTCAAGAAGATACCACTCCGAACGAAGTGGGTTGGGATCGTTACATTAACTTACTCGCCGGAAAATATGACTATTCTCAGATGGCGAAGCGTTATCTAGGAAAGGATGGACATCTGATTTGGGGTCGCGATTGCTATCAAATGGAGCAGCGTTACCTGGGAAAAAATGGGCAGATGTTGTGGTGCAACATTACTGTTTCCCAAGTGCGGGACGCTGAGGGCAAACCGCAATTTGGCATTCGCCTGGTGGAAGATATCACCGCCCGCAAGAAAGCAGAGGCAGCACTCAAACAGTACCAAGAACATCTAGAAAAAGTGGTGGGAGAACGAACTGCCGAACTCACCAAAGTCAACGAAAAGCTCTCCTGGCAAGCAAACCACGATCCACTGACGGGAATCGCCAACCGTTACGAATTTGAGCAACGTTTGCAGGAAGCGGTGTCAAATACCAGAATGCAAAACCAAGAACACACGCTTTGCTATCTGGATCTCGATCGGTTCAAGATTGTTAACGATACTTGCGGTCATGTTGCTGGCGATGAATTATTGCGTCAAATCAGTAGTTTGTTGCAAAGCAGAGTGCGTAGAAGTGATGTTCTGGCACGATTAGGCGGTGATGAATTCGCCGTGCTGCTGTACCAATGTCCCACAGATGAAGCACTGCGAGTTGCTCAATCGCTCCTAGAGACCATTCAGGAGTTTCGATTTGCATGGCAAGATAAAACTTTTACGGTCGGTGTCAGTATTGGTGTCGTGACATTTGACGCCAATTCTTCCAGTTTGTCGGGCGTTGTTAGTGCTGCCGATGCAGCTTGCTATGAAGCTAAAAATCGGGGACGAAATCGCGTGTATGTCTACCAAGCTGACGCTCAAAAACTGGCGCAGCAGCACAATGAAGTGCAATGGTTGAGCCGATTGAATCAAGCGATCGCGCAAAGCGGGTCTGTGAAGCTTTTGGCTACTCCTGAAAATACGTTACCAGCCAAGAATCAATTCTGCTTGTACTACCAACCGATTGCCCCTTTGAATGCCGAACTAACCACCGGCGAACATTACGAAGTTCTGCTGCGTTTCGTGGATGACAGAGGCGAGTTGATCCCGCCAATGGCATTTCTCCCCGCCGCTGAGCGATACAACCTAATGCCTGCAATAGACCGCTGGGTGATCCGTACCTTCTTGGCGATGCTTCACCAATCAGAAATTCAGAATTTAGAACCCCAATTTCAGAATTTTGCATCTTACCCTAGGGGAAGGATTCGCAACTCCTTCGTTGCTGGTGCTAGCAATGTTGCCACTTCGCCTCCGCTAACACCCTACATCCTTCCTCCTTCATCTTTTCCCCTGTATACTATCAATCTCTCTGGTGCTACCGTTAATGACGACCAGTTTATAGAATTCCTTAAAGAGCAGTTTTCCGTCTATAAAATCCCCCCACAGATGATCTGCTTTGAGATTACTGAAACTGTCGCGATTGCAAATTTGAGTAAAGTCTCAGGGTTAATTAAGGAAGTTAAAGCTTTAGGGTGTCGTTTTGCTTTAGATGATTTTGGCAGCGGGATGTCCTCGTTTGCTTATCTCAAATATCTGCCACTAGATTACTTAAAAATTGATGGAAGTTTTGTCAAAGATATTGCCAATGACCCAATTCATTTGGCACTGGTGGAAGCGATTAACCGCGTTGGCCACGTCATGGGTCTGAAAACAATTGCTGAGTTTGTCACGAATGACTCGATTTTAGAGAAGGTAAAATTTTTAGGAATAGATTATGCCCAAGGTTATGTCATTGCCAAACCCCAGCCACTAGAATTCAATTAAAAATGTAAAATTAAAAAGGAAATTGTTCTTTTTTAATTTTACTTGTTAATTTTTAATTGATTTGATGCAAACTGAGCCAAAATTGGGGACACTTTACATCGTCGGGACACCGATAGGCAACCTGGAAGATATGACCTTTCGGGCAGTGCGAATTTTGCAAACGGTGGACGCGATCGCAGCCGAGGATACGCGACACACGGGGAAGCTGTTGCAGCATTTTCAAATTAAAACTCCCCAGTGGAGTTACCACGAACACAACCAGCAGCAGCGGATTCCAGAGTTGTTGGAACAACTCAAAATCGGGAAAGCGATCGCGCTTGTCACTGATGCCGGAATGCCGGGAATCTCCGATCCGGGCTACGAACTGGTGAAAGCTTGTATCGAAGCAGCCATTTCCGTCGTTCCCGTCCCTGGTTGTACTGCCGTCACGACTGCCTTAAGTGCCGCCGGACTCCCCCCAGACAAATTTGTGTTTGAAGGCTTTTTACCCGCAAAAGGTCAAGAACGGCAAGAACGTTTGGAAGCTTTACAAAGCGAAAGCCGTACGATTGTATTTTACGAAGCTCCTCATCGGTTGCGACAAACGCTGCAAGACTTAGGGGCTGTATTGGGACTCAGCCGCCAAATTGTACTGGCGCGGGAGTTAACCAAGTTGCACGAGGAATTTTGGCGGGGCACCATTAGGGAAGGAAGCGATCGCTATGCCACCCGCGAACCCCAAGGAGAATTTACCCTCGTCGTTGCCGGTGCCGAGTTAACGATGCCAATGCTGTCGGAAGAGGCGCTAAAAGCCGAGTTACAACATCTCCTGCAAGCAGGAATCTCGCGATCGCAAGCCAGTCGCCAGTTAGCAAAAGCCACCTCTTTTTCCCGCCGCCACCTCTATCAGTTAGCGCTAGAAATTCCGGCTGAAGCTCTAACTGAGGAGAAAGAAGTAGATGAACCCTAAAATTAGTTATTAGCCTTTAGTTCTTAGTTAGTAGCAACATAAGCACTAAGGGCTAAGGAAAAATGACAATTACTCATTACCTCATCTCAATAACAGACTCGATACATAATTGCGTTAGGTTTAGCCCGTGAAAGCTCGATTTTTTCTCTCTAGTTCCTTGCTTTTGCTCATGACACTCGTGGGTTGTAGCACGGCGACGCCGCCAACTCCACAAGCATCCGTTTCACCTACCAGCACAGCGACACCCCAGACAGTACAAGGGTCGCCTAGTCCCACCCCGGCTACAGAATCTCCAAGCCCTAGCCCAGTTTCGGAAACAATTTCTGAAAGCCAAAAAATTTCAGCCACAGGGATTGGCCCGGCTAAGCTGGGAATGACTTTAGGCGAACTCAAAAAAGAGCTGGGTTCAAAAGCTGAATTTAAGGTGCAGTCGCCTTACATCGTGGATTTTGATGCGATCGCTGTCAGCCAAAATGGAAAGGTGCAATATTACATCCTCTACCCAGCCGGGAACCCCTTAGCTGATTCGGCCAAAATCGATGCTTTAGTAACCGAAAATTCCGACTATAAAACTGAAAAAGGAGTCGGTCCCGGAACCTCTCTCAAACAAGCAGAGGCAGCCTACGGAGACGCCACCTTGTCTTACAACCTTGACAATGAAGGCAGAGAATACGTCCGGTTTGCTAATCAACCAGCCAAGAGTATCTCCTTCCGTCTTGGAAATGCTAATGATGCAAGCTTGATAGGAGTTTATTCTTCAAAATCAGGATCGGGCGGATTGTCTGAGACAAAGCAATTTAAAGACGCTGCCTCTATTCGCTCAGTTGAAGTGAATTGATAAAGGAACTGCGTTTTAGATTTTCGAGTTCGCAATCCAAATTGTGAACTCCTTAGGGTTATTCCCTCTCTGCCAGTAGGCACTTCCAAAAATTTATTTGTGGCGACCTTTAGGCGAAAGGGTATCGATATTCTCCCTCATCGCTTTTCAATCTATGCATGACCCACATCTCTTGAAATCTGGTAGGGTTGCAGCTAAAGGATTGTGAAACTTATCGGTAATACATAAGCTTTTCGGAAAGCTTAGAAGGTTATAAGTAGTCATTCTTAACGAATGACTACTCACTAATTACTCATCACCTCAGCCGCCCTGAAACACTTCCAAAGAAAACATTTCCGTCATCGTCCGTAAATAAGGTAACAAGATTGCCATATCATCAGCGCTCAGATGGGAGTGCATTGCCCAACCCATTGCCTGAAGCATATCTTGCACCAATCTCCAGCTCACATTTAAGCGAGGATATAACATCACGCATAAAGGAAACAGTTCTCGCTGTACGGAGCAGATATCATGTTCCAAAACGCATAAACACAGATAAACCTGAAACATCTCAGCATCGCGAATGCTAGCGGTTCTGACGACTGCTTCGCTCAGAGATCCGCTGTAAGTGCGATGGTTGGAATGTAAGCGGCAAACCTGATTACAAACCGTTTCGGCAATTTTGCTACTAATCGGTAGAAGATGCTGAACTGCGGCTAAAACTGGAGAATCATAATTATAGTTAGCCGCTGCTGAGTAGGCAGCTCGTAGCGGCATATACATATGATCGTCCATCATTTTTAAGTACGGCATCCACAGCGCTTTCTCTGGCGGCGAAAGCCACTCCAGTAACATCTGACCTGTGTAATGAAACTGCATACTTACAAAGCCGATGGCACGGGGATCGACGTTAGTGTATTTGTCGCGTACCTGCCCAAAGTCACTACCTGCAATCACTGACACCCGTTGTGCTGTAGCTCGCTCAGCATAACCATTCAAAACTTTTTGAAATAAGTAGCGAGTATCGGCAGCAATTTCTAATGGATTGATTAAGTCTGGGTTGATGCCATGACGCCGAATCTCTTCCGATAACAGCGTTTCTGTCTTAGTCCAGGCTCTAGCACTCGCCAAAGTCAGGTTTTGCATTAGCTTGTTCGCTGTGCAAGCTCGACCTTCCTTGGACGTTACTTCTTTTAAAAATTCATTTTGTCTTAGATGCTCGGTATCATAGTCCACTGTAACTGCACGATAGTATTTTCGTGCCCACAGTGCTGCCAGAGAATGAACATTCGATTTTGATGAGTTGCGGATTGCAACGTGAGGAGACTGAACTTTAGCCGGAGCAGATGCTAATGAGGGAGTCATCACAAAATCCAAAATTGTTAAAAAAAGGGAAATTTAGCCATCCAAGGCAATTCAGCCAAGGTTTCTCAATCTGGAAAAATCAAGCTAACACATAGTAGGGTTATCCGGGTCTGTTGCCAAAAATACAAAACTTGAAAATGGTTTTGTATTTTACCAACTTTTTACAAAAGTTATACAAATTCTTTAATTAAGATTGAGTATTCAGTATTTTTACTGATTTCTGACAATCGGAGAACAAATATTTACGAATGTTAACTTAAATCAACGATTCTCATAAATTTGCTGATTTATTTGTCCAGCGGAGGGTTCTACACGCTTTCTTCACTCTGGCTAGCTATTATGTAGTGTTACATTTAAGTAATTTCCTCTACCGGAAGTTACAACCTGAGATAAGAGTTCGGTAAAACTAAGGGTTGCGGTACTGACTCGGCTGCATACAATAACTTTAGTTAGAAACCATAGCCAAAATTATGACTAGACTCTTCATCAAATTAATAGGATTCATCCTGCTTCTGGCTGGAGTTTACTTTTTAGGTAAAAATATTATTTTTGCTAGTCACTACTTCCCTTACTATTGGCGGAACTTACCGGCAATGGGTTCCGTTTTAGCCATTATGGGCGGTGTGATTTGTTTAATGTTTTTTAGAAGAGAAACAGGCAACTTTGGAGCATTTTTGTTGGGTTTAGGAATTGTGCTAGTTTTTATGAGCGGTGGCGTTATTTTAAGACAAACTAGCCTCTGGAACTTCTTTGTCGGATTTGCGGCTTTGGCTGGCGGCTACAAATTGCTCAATGAGGGAAGAATTACTTTTTAAGTTAAGCCGCTTGTTACCGAATCGTCTATTTATGAGTAGAGACGCGATTAATCGCGTCTCTAGTGTTTTATATTGCTGTAATGATTCGTTTTGAGAAGATTTGAGTTTAGCTAGTGAGTGAGTCCCAAAAAAAAGATGCTGAAAGCGATCGCGCTTATTCCCTACTTCTTGGAATTAACGATAAACTCACTAATAATAATGGGCGTCCGGCTGATAATAGTGCTGGGATTTGCTGTTAGTTGCTCTAAGGAATAGGGTTCAATTCCATAGGTTATTACGCGCAATTGTTGCGTGGAGGCATCTACTTCAAACTCAGTCCAGCCATAGACATGAGCCGCCACATAGCTACCTTTAAGCAGGGTAGCATCAATTCCCGAACCTTCCAGCCCTAGAGGATTGTAGCCGAAGGGGATAAGACGGGCATCCACTAAATTTTTGACAAATTCATCCTTCTCGTGGATAGTTGGCAGAGCCTCATAAGCAGCTTTTTCCTCTGACGTGAGGCTGGAAAATCTTACGCTAGTAGGCCCAAACGGCTCATAGAATGCCACCGGACTCGTCATAATGTCAAAGGCATCAACCGGGATCTGAACCCCATCCGCAGACTCTTGATAGGTGAGATTGTTCACCGCCGTGCCATGAAAATCAGCGGAGATAAATACAACATTATTGATGCAATTCTCTTTAATAAAACGCAGCAATTGGGTGCGTTCTGCTGCAAAACCTTCATAGCGATCGTTGGCAACAGGGATTCCCAAATTTTGGATTGGTTCGGGAATCAAAATAAACTTCCAGGTAATGCAGTTATTTTGGGCATCTAGCAAATCCCGTTGCAAATTCGCAAGTTGTTGTTGACCTAGAAGCGTGCGATTTGACTCAAAGGAACGAGTTAGGAACTCTTTTTCTTGTTCTTTAGTAGGGTTAAAAGAAAGCGGCAAATTAGCATCGCGGAAAGAGCGGGTATCTAGGATGAAAACAGCCGCGTCACTGCCATAGGTGTTGTAACGATAAAGCTTGCGCTTATTTGTCGTGCGTTCTTCGCCCGTTTCTCCATAAAATTCATCGCGTAGAGGATGATATTCCTGAAATGCTTGTAGAGCATTTTTAAACAGTTCGGTATTGTTAATTAACTCGCTACCCGTGCCGAAGCGCCCGTTCCGATGAGATGATGCTGGTGCGCCACCTGCAAAATTATCATCAACTTCGTGGTCATCAATTGTAGCGAGGATGGAAGTAGAGGCGCGAAGATCCGCCCATGTATTTAACCCCAGACGGGCGGAATAAACTTCGTTGAACTTGATGCGAAACTCGTCAAGGGTAGAAGCGGGTCTGTCTAAATCCGGCGTCTTCAGGTCAGCATAAGCAGTATCGCCATGTGCAACAAAGAACTCTAGTTGACGTTCTGGTACATTAGCGATCGCTGGGTAGGGTGCTAAATCGCCGTGCCAGTCCCCCGCCACCCCGAACCGCAAACCAGCACGAGTCTCCAACTCAGCGGCGGTACGGAACTGACCACCAGCACACGTTCCAGCAGCGTCGGTGACTCGATAATAATAAGTTGTCCTAGGCTTTAAGTTAGTTAACTCTACCTTTACAGGTTGGTTGGAATCGGTAACTAAGCCGCTAGCAGTGCCAAGAATGGTGCAGAAATTCGGGTGAATTGAGTATTCAAAGAAAACTGTCCCTTTGGCAGTGCTGCGTGTCCACAAAACGGTTGAGGTTTGTGTTGTATCCCCAGAAGCAACGCCATTAGGTAAGGTAGATAGACTCAAATCAATAGAGGTAAACATAGATGTTTCCGAACGAGAATCTGATATATTTTTTCTTCCCTTTAGGAAAGCCCCGTTCCGGAAACCCTCTATTTTTATTTACTTTCAGAAACTTGGAATGATTTTCCTTAACGCGCCCATTGCTGCAAAATGTAATCGTAGAATCGCTCCTTATCTACCTTTTGCATTACCCGAATTTTCCGACCGCTAGGCTCCACTTTGGTTCGCCCTTGACTGATGCCAGTAGTCACAATTGTTGTCTCCTCTTCTCGCACTTCATAAAACTCCGGATGGGCAAGGTAAGCCGTAGCTAAAATATCCCAACAATAATAATCTTGAGGAATCACCAGCGCATAACATTGCCCTGCTAAATCGGAAATAGGATAACGCCGCTGTTTACCTAATTGGCACACTACTTCTGATGTCACCGGCACATTGTTAGTCAGGTCTAACGGGCAAAGTACGATGGGGATTGATGTTTGCCAAACTCGATTTGCTGAGATGGGGTCCCAGTAGACATTCCATTCAGCCGAACCATCTTGTCCTGGTTCGATATCGCGGCTAACGTTACCCGGAACATTTAATGCACCTCCCATCCAAACAATTTTCTCGATTTTCCCTTCAATCTCCGGTGCCATATCCAGTGCAGTGGCTACTGTTGTCAAAGGGCCAGTTACCATCAGTGTGACGGGTGAGGGTGCAGTTTGGAGCGATCGCACCATAAATTTCTGACCCGATTCTGGCACTAGCGGTGTCTGAATTGTTTCTCGTTCGTTAAGAATTGGGAGATGATCGACAACAAACGAATCGCGGCGAAATAGGCGTGGAAATGGATTGATCCCCCTCACTGTACTTTCTGCCACTGGCACTTCTGAACGTCCCATCAAATCTAGAATCTTGCGCGTAGCACTCACCCCTGGCTGAACATAGCAATCTGCTGGCGTCACAACGATGCCGAGTGGCTGAACATCATCCATCGTCATCAGCAGCATCGTGGCGAGATAATCATCAACGCCGCCATCGTGATCCATGAGTACCAGTTGTTTGGACATAAATCTCTGCCTGAATTAGAGTCAGAATCAGATACAACGCATTGTGCTAACTTCGCTAATTCTCCCCTCTGAAGTGGAGTTAAAGATAGCGATCGCATCTTCTGTTGCACATGGGTAAGACAACAAATATCTATCACCATTCTCAGAGATAACACTTGTTTGAACCAGCAGTACAGGGGATATGCCGATACTGATGCAGATAAGGGGTTGCATAAATGCTGACTTCCAGTGGCTTTTTAGCTTCATAAGAAGCTATGTCAAAATAGCCCACTTTCAAATAGTTGAATTGTAGAGTGGGCAATGTCCGCTAACACTTTTTTAAACGCAAAGGTACGCTAAGGAAATCGCAGAGGTTCGCAGAGAATTTCCTTGGCGAACGTTTGGGGTAGGGGCGGGTTTAAGACCTGCCCCTACTGCGTACCTTTGCGTTAAAAAAATTACGCTTCTTCTCGGAGTTTATCCAAGACGCCACGATCCTCTAGCGTAGAGGTGTCGCCGGAGACTTCTTGACCGGAAGCGAGATTTCGCAACAGTCGCCGCATAATCTTACCCGAACGAGTTTTGGGCAACGAGTCCGTGAAGCGAATTTCGCCGGGACGGGCGATCGCGCCTATCTCCGCGACAACGTGTTTTTTGAGTTCTTTGCTCAGTTCTTCACTGGGACTATGGGTACCTTCTAAAGTAACAAAGGCGACTACTTCTTCCCCTTTGAGTTCATCCGGCTTACCCACAACCGCAGCTTCAGCAACCGCAGGATGAGAAACTAAAGCGGATTCCACTTCCATCGTGCCTAAGCGGTGTCCTGAAACATTTAGCACATCGTCCACACGTCCCATCACCCAGAAGTAACCATCCTCATCGCGTCTGGCACCATCTCCGGCAAAGTAGACATACTGCCCATCTTTGGGGGGGATGTGTTCCCAGTAGGTGCGACGAAAGCGATCGGGGTCGCCGTAGACGGTTCGCATCATCCCAGGCCAAGGATGCTTAACGACCAGATATCCACCTTCGCTGGCGGGGACTGGGTTGCCTTCCAAATCCACAATATCAGCGAGGATTCCAGGAAAGGGAAGGGTAGCAGAACCGGGTTTAGTGGGAATTGCCCCTGGTAGCGGCGTAATCATAATGCCAGCAGTCTCAGTTTGCCACCAGGTATCGACAATCGGACACTTTTCGCCACCAATAACGCGGTGATACCACATCCACGCCTCCGGGTTAATTGGTTCGCCTACGGTTCCCAGCAATCGTAGGGAAGAGAGATTTCTGGCGTTGGGTAAGTCTTCGCCCATCTTGATGAAAGCGCGAATTGCCGTCGGTGCGGTATAAAAAACGTTGACACCGTGCTTTTCAATCACATCCCAAAAACAACCAGGATTTGAGGCACGCGGCGCACCTTCGTACATCACGGTGGTGGCACCGTTGGATAGGGGACCATAGACAATGTAGCTGTGTCCGGTAATCCAGCCCACATCAGCAGTACACCAGTAGACATCCGTATCCTGAAGGTCAAAAATCCA
>NZ_JACJOQ010000606.1:0-6448 GCF_014695635.1 Coleofasciculus sp. FACHB-712
GTCAATTACCCTAAAAATAGTTGTGCTTAACTACAAGCACAATTCAGCAATTTTCTTATGTATTTAGAAAGATGCAGTATCGGCGATTTGGGCGTACGGAATTACAAATGCCCGTGTTTTCTTGTGGGGGGATGCGCTATCAGTTTAAGTGGCAGGATGTCCCTGGATGGCGAGTTCCCCGCGATAATCAACGGAATGTAGAAGCAACGATTCGCCGAGCTTTTGAAGTCGGAATCAATCATATTGAAACTGCTCGTGGCTACGGCACCTCTGAGATGCAGTTAGGGCGAATTTTGCCGACTTTTCCCCGCGAAAAACTGATTGTCCAGACGAAAATCGGCCCTAAAGCGGACGCTAAAGAATTTCGCCAAGAATTTGAGAAGTCCCTAGCTTACTTAAAGCTAGATTACGTTGATTTGCTGTCGCTACACGGTGTCAATACCGATGAGTTGCTGCACGACAGCATTAAACAGGGCGGCTGTCTGGAGGTAGCACGACAGCTACAAGATCGAGGCAAAGTTCGGTTTATTGGCTTCTCGACGCACGGGCCAAGTGATGTAATTGTGAAGGCGATTGAGACGAACCAGTTCGATTACGTTAACCTGCACTGGTACTACATCAATCAGTTCAACTGGCCTGCAATTGAGGCAGCTTCTCGGCACGATATGGGCGTTTTTATTATCAGCCCTTCCGAGAAAGGAGGAATGCTGTTTAAACCGCCGCAAAAACTGGTGGATTTGTGCCATCCCCTCAGCCCAATCGTGTTTAACGATTTATTCTGCCTGAGTCATCCGCAGGTGCATACTCTGAGTGTGGGGGCGTCACGACCAGAGGATTTTGACGAACACCTGAAAACCCTGCCGCTGTTAGAGAAGGCAGAGTCGATTTTGTTGCCAATTCTTGATCGCTTGGAGCAAGAAGCGATCGCTACCTTAGGAGAAGACTGGGTAAAAACCTGGCACGTTGGCTTACCAAAGCCAGAAGCAACGCCGGGGGGACTAAATATCCAAGTGATTTTGTGGCTAAGAAATTTAGCGATCGCCTACGATATGATCGAGTACGCTAAAATGCGCTACAACCTGCTGGGCAACGCCAGCCACTGGTTTCCTGGAGCCAAAGCGGATCGGGTTCGAGAACTAGACCTCCGCCAATGTCTTACCCATAGTCCCCACGCCGACAAAATTCCAGCATTGCTGGAAGAAACTGACCGACTGCTAGGCGGTCAAACCCTCAAACGCTTATCCCAAACCTAAAATGGTATGAGTTGGGGTAATGGCTAATCAAAGAGTGGCTAATCGAAAAGTGGCTCTTGAACAATCCTTCAATTAGCCATCAGCAATTAGCCATTCATATTTAACAATGCCGCGATCGCCCAATTATACTCAGCTATCTGAGACAGAAACTTACAGCGAAATTATTGATGTCCGCTCACCCAGCGAATTTGCTGAAGATCGGATACCCGGTGCCATTAACCTACCCGTTCTGGATGACGAGGAACGCGCTAAAGTCGGAACGCTCTATAAACAAGTTTGTCCTTTCACTGCCCGTAAACTAGGAGCGACCTTAGTTGCTCAAAATATTTCCCGTCACCTCACCCATCACTTTGCCGAAAAAGACAAAGACTATCATCCCCTCGTGTACTGCTGGCGGGGAGGACAGCGTTCTAACAGTTTGGCAACCGTCTTGAGTCAAATTGGTTGGCAAGTCACTGTCCTCGAAGGGGGCTACAAAACCTATCGTTCCTTGGTACGCGAGCAACTGCAAGCCCTCCCAGAACGCTTTAACTTCCGGATATTATCTGGAATGACTGGCAGTGGTAAAACCCACATTTTGCGCCGTCTGGCTGAGTTTGGCATTCAGGTGCTGGATCTGGAAGGTTTAGCAAACCATCGCGGTTCTCTCCTGGGTGAAGAGTGGGAGAGTGGGAGTGGCGCTGAGGAGCAGCTTGTAGAAACAAGGGCGATCGCATCTGGAGCTGAGGGACAATTACCAAAAACCCATCCCCAACCTCAGCCATCCCAAAAACACTTTGAATCCCTGCTACTGCAACAGTTGCAAAGCCTCGATCCTAGCTTTCCCGTATGGGTGGAAGCGGAGAGTAATAAAATTGGGCGGATTTATGTGCCCCCATCTCTCTGGCAACAGATGAAACAAGCGAGCTGTGTGGAAATTGAGATGCCTGTAGAAGCTAGAATTCAGTGGCTTTTGCAGGAATATCCTCACTTAATGGCCCACCCGGAGGTTTTGAAAGCGAAGTTGCACAGACTAAAATCCCGCTATGGCTGGGAAAAACTCCAAGAATGGTACCAGCTCATTGATACCCAACAGTGGGAAAGATTGGTGAGAGACTTGCTTGAGTGCCACTACGATCCGAGCTACAACCACGCTATCCGCCGCTGCTTTCCCAATTTAGAGCGGGTGGTTTCCCTGGCGGATTTATCGGATGCGAGTGTTGATGCTTTGGTCAAAATTTTAGATTTAAGCGCAAGTTCTACGAGCGAACAACCAAAATCTATCCGTTGCTCAACCCCAGCCTAATCATCCAAAATCTAAAGTCGAAAATCAAAATTGAAAATACGGAAGCCCCATTAGATGTTCTAAATTGTTCTAACATCAATGGGGCTGAGGACGCAGTTAGGAGGTATCTTGCAGTCCAACTTATCCGCAGAAATTTCCACAAGCCGAGACTCTTAATAAGTTTTTAAGAAACTATCCATCAGTTATTCGCCATTTGCCCTTAGCCTTTGTCTTTTTGAAGCTCTCTAAGGGCGGAAGTCGCTCTCTGAGAGCCTTCCTTCTGACCTTGACGCTGGTAAAGGTCGCGGGCTTGCTCAAAAGCTGCGATCGCTTCCGGTACCCTTTCTCGCTTTCTCAACGCCACTCCCAGATTGTAGTAAGCTTGGGCATTTTCCGGCGACATTTCTACCAGCCGCCGATACGCAACAATTGCCATTAGGTAGTCCTGCTGCTTCAGCAAAATATCAGCGATCGCTGTCTGAGCTTCCACGAGATCGGGTTTGATCTTCACTGCCTGTTGATAAGCCTTTAAGGCATCATCCAGATTATTCCCGGTTTGCAAAATTTTGCCAATTTGGAGGCTAATCTGAGCATTGCGAGGTTCAATCTTGGCTGCCCGTTCTAAAGCCGCCATCCCAGCCGTGACGTTGCCTTGCTTCATGTAGGCGTCTCCCAAGTTCAACTGCACGCCGCTGTCATTTGGGGCGAGAGCAACAGCCTGTTGGAGCGCTTGAATCGCTTCTGCGGGACGCCCCTGCTTCAGGAAGGCGGAGCCGATAAATTCATAAGCTTGTAGATTTTTCGGATCGAGCTGGAGGGCAGTTTCATAGGCTTGCATTGCGCCTTGATAATCTTTTAGACGCTGTAATACCACCCCTAATCCTAGATAGGCATTCAGGTTCTTGTTGTCGATCTGGGCAGCACGCTGGTAGGCGGCTGCGGCACTGGCATTGTCTCCAAGATTCGCGAGAGCGTACCCCAATGCATACTGAAAATCAGCATTCTTCGGTTCGAGGGTGACAGCCTGTTGATAAGCTTTAGTGGCTTCTCGGTAGTTGCCCTGAACTGCTTGTAAATAGCCGATGGCGGAGAAGATACGGGCATTTTCGCGATCGAGAGCCGCAGCTTGTTGATAAATTGTCAAGGCTCTGGCAATATCTCCCGTATCCACCAACTTACGCCCCTGCCGCAGCAGTTCGCTCACCTGCTGTTGGTTGCCTTGAGCTACCAGTGGAGCCGCTTGGACAACTGGCATTTTGATGGTAGCGATCGCTGGCACCAACAAGAGACTAGCTACTAATAAAGTCTGTTTTTGCACGGTCGATTTATCTTGAGTTTCTACAATGGCTCAGTGTTTCTATTCCGGAAGCATGAATCCAGAATGGCTAAACACAGCAGAGGGATGAGCTTTACCTCGTCTACACCCCTAATTTGCCTAAAAAGAAATTTTGACGAGGACAGTTAATGATTGTAACAACAACTGATGTCGTTCACAAAGCTGTGTTAAGAGCGTATTTAGCAATTATCACCGCTGAAGTCGTTTTGTCTAGTCGTGCCCTGTGGTTTTTTTTGATGGAGTTGGGGAGATTATCGGCTGACGGAATGGCAGTTATATATCTGTAGTTTTTGAGCAGAACGGGGTGTGATAGCAGAGTGACCAGCCTGGCTTTTTATTGCTCATTACTGTCACGGAAACAGCCGTAAAGCTCTACTAATTTATTAATAATTGCGATCGCGCTTTTCACTTAAATAGAACACATATTTCTATCGATAGATATCCTGATTATTCCTACTGATAGATATACCCAGAAAAATACCAGTATAAAGTATAACTCAAGGGTGAAAGTTAGAAGAAAGTAGCTCTATAAAAAATAGAAACAGGAAGAGCGGTGAGCAATGTCATACACAAATCGAGAAGACAGGGTTGTTATTGAGCCAACTGCTGGCAATCAAATTGTTGAGTACCACGATCGTGTAAGGTGGGGTCCCATTTTTGCCGGTATTGTTACTGCTTTAGCTACTCAGTTAATTCTGAGTGCTTTAGGAGCCGCAATTGGTGCTACTAATATTTCCGGTTCCGGCGCACCTAGAACCTATGCCGATGATGTTGGCAGAGCGGTCGGAATTTGGTCTATTATCTCTTTGTTTATTTCCCTTTTGGTGGGTAGTTGGGTAGCAGCCCGTGCCAGTGGTCCGATGAACCGGAATACAGCAATGTTAAATGGAGCCATTCTTTGGGCTACAACTTTGGCATTGAGTTCCTGGTTGTTAGCAAGTGGAATCTCAGGCGCATTCGGTATTGTAGGTGCGAATGCTGGGGAAATCGTCAATCAAGCGCAACAAGGTGCAGTGAACGTACCCAACGACGCGCCGAATGTAACGGCTCAGCAAACTCGTGATATTGCGGGTGCAACAGCGAAGGCAGGTTGGTCGTTTACAATTGGTTCTCTGCTAGGTTTAGCAGCATCGCTGATTGGCTCATCTATGGGTGCCCGGACTCCTCGGCATCACACATAAGAATTGATGACTCAAAATCAAATTTGCAGGCTTATTTTAGCCACCAGTAAAAACACCTTTGAAAAGGTGTTTTTTTTGTAGATTAATTGTGAACTGCCGCAAGATTATCTCTGGCGACTGTAGCGTCCAATGAGTTCTGCTGCTGCCAGAATATGACCATTCATTGCCGCTTCTACCTTGTTTTTAGTGGCACCCGCTGCTAAATCTAACAGTCGATCGAGTGCGTAGAGTTTGAAAAAGTACCGATGCGTACCACTAGGCGGGCAAGGGCCACCATAACCTAAATTGCCAAAATCATTTTTACCTTGGACGCCCCCCTCAGCGAGGTTTGCTTCGCTGGGAATGCCGCCAGGTAGATGGCGAATTTCAGGTGGGAGATCGTAGAGAACCCAATGGACAAAAATGTCTCCAGGCGCATCCGGATCGTCAACGATTAAAGCAAGGCTCTGAGTACCTTCTGGCGGGGAATTCCAGCTAAGAGAGGGAGAAATATTTGCGCCGTCGCAGGTGTATTTAGACGGAATTACACTGTTTTCAGTAAAAGCCGTACTCTCAAGTTTCATCGTCTTTAGTGTCAGAGATTGACGATTGATAGGGGTGATTGGCGAATCGTTCTTACTTGCAGAACTCTAAGCGCTTGGCGGTAGTCCTGCTAATGCCAGTAGATTAGCGTTTTGGCACAGGGTAATTCTTCAACCAATAGGCTTAGCCACAGAAATATTTTGCGATTTACTGGTAGTCAATCACGATGGCTTTAGATGGTTTAGGGTAAAAGTTGTTCGTATTCATCCATTCCATATAGAGAGAACGAGAGAAAGATGCGATCGCATCCTCCTCTAAACTTTGCTCGCTCCACCCCAACCACTTCATCTGGCTTGTTCCACAACCATAGTGCGAGACGCGATCGCGTTAGCTCAATCAAAATAAATATAGATAAGACAATCGATTCAGCACAACGCATGACCACAACCGCAGTCAATCCCTATCTAGATGGCAACTTTGCGCCAGTACGGGAAGAAATCGCACCCACCAACTTGAAAGTAATCGGCGAACTACCCCCCGATTTATCCGGGATGTTTGTGCGGAATGGCCCCAATCCTCAATTTCCACCTATCGGCAACTATCACTGGTTTGATGGGGATGGAATGTTGCACGGAGTACGAATAAATAACGGCAAAGCTCAATATCGCAACCGTTATATCCGGACACGGGGATTTAATATTGAACGCGAAGCGGGTAAGGCAATTTGGACGGGTTTGATGGAACCGTCACGAGGTAACAATCCCTACAATTTCCCTAAAAATACCGCTAACACGGCTCTAGTGTGGCACGATGGGCGGCTGCTAGCGCTTTGGGAAGGAGGCGAACCTCACGCGATCGAAGTTCCCAGTTTAGAGACATCAGGTGCTTACAC
>NZ_JACJOQ010000607.1:0-9152 GCF_014695635.1 Coleofasciculus sp. FACHB-712
GATAGGGCGCGAACAAAGGTGTCGTACACAGCCCCTCGAAACAGGGCTTTGCCTAGTAGGGTGCCGTATTCCCTCTCGTTTTCTTGCTGTTGAGTGAGTTCGTTAAAGTCATCTTGGCTTAGCTCAAGAGTCTCTTTTGAATGGATGGTTAGCCCATCCGGTTGCTTACACCTGACAACAATAGGCCAGCTACTATCGCCTGACTTGCTTTGGATGGTAATCTCAAACTCAAAGGCGTTCATGGGTCATGTCCTTGCGATTATTTCTCGCTCTCCATATTTTAGATAACCAATTATCTGCATTAAAAGACTATTTATAAAGTAAATATGAAAGCGACAGAACCTAATTATGAAACAGCATAAAATATATACATCTGAAGTGTAGTCAATAGTCCTCTTCTAACATTCTAAGTAGAAAAAAATAAGAACAAACTGTTGCTAATAGTTTGATAGTCAAACATCTCTAACTGCATGTGCAGACTAAACTGCAAAACTTTGGGATTTACAAGACAACATTTTGCTCGATATTGACGGGAATACTAACAATGTCTACACCGTTGCCTTTTCACCCACTATGGAACATATCATCACAGCATCCCACAAGACAGCCAAGAGATGGGATAGAAAAGGAAACATTGTTAGCATATTAAGTAAAAATACGTCATTTTTGAGGTAAGCTTACTTCTCACTTCTATGGGCAAAGGGTCATTACCGCAGCAGGGGACGGAGCGGTAAGAGTATGGCTCTTGGTCGAATCCATAGACTCCTGCTTGTGTGACGCGGGCGTAGATATTTATCAGATCGCCGAAGCTGACCTT
This sequence comes from Coleofasciculus sp. FACHB-712, assembly GCF_014695635.1. NCBI lineage: Bacteria > Bacillati > Cyanobacteriota > Cyanophyceae > Coleofasciculales > Coleofasciculaceae > Coleofasciculus > Coleofasciculus sp. FACHB-712. Next base: position 818 of record NZ_JACJOQ010000607.1, read on the forward strand.
GAAGTATGAAATAGATGTAGCGGTTTGTCAAAAGTATGTCTGAAGGTTTTGAACTGGAAATTTTTGAACTCGGTTCATAGCGCTTGCATCCCTGGTTTTCACTGGCGATAGTGGCTCTCATTTCCCTAACGGTAATAGTCTCACTTGGCTTTGGAGAGATTACTAGAAATGCCAATACCATCACAAATGTGACGTTTTTCAGGCATCAGTTCGGAATCTGGGCTATTGATGAGATAGTCGTGTACCCAAGTGCAACCGCGCACTATCAGCTCATCTAATCCTTCCACCCGCCACAACTTAACTGTTCCATCTTCACCACCCGTAGCTAGAAGCTTGCCATCAAGACTAAAACCGACGCTCTTGACTTCACCTTTATGGCCTTTGAATACGGCTACCTCTTGACCGGATACATCCCATAGACGAGCAGTTGAATCAGCTCCGGCAGTTGCTAGCAGCTTACCATCGTTACTCCAACGGAGTTTAAGCACCGCACCTATATGACCTTTCAATTCCTTTAGTTGATGACCGTCCAAATCCCACAAGCGGACAGTGCGATCGTTACTAGCTGTAGCCAGTTTCTGACCATCATTGCTCCAAATGACGCTGTTGATCCAGTCTCGATGCGCTGGGAATTCCTTTAGCTGCTGACCAGACAAATCCCACAAGCGAACGATACCATCCGCTCCTGAAGTCGCTAAAAGTTTGCCATCCGGGCTAAAACTGACACTCAGGACGGCACCTTTATGACCTTTGAATTCTCTCAGTTGCTGACCGGACAAATCCCACAAACGAATGGTGCTATCCTTCCCTGATGTAGCTAAAAGTTTACCATCCGGGCTAAAGTTCAGACCCAAAACTGCACCTTTATGACCATTGAATTCTCGCCGTTGCTTACCAAATAAACTCCATAAGCGAGCGGTGCCATCCTCTCCTGATGTAGCTAAAAGTTTGCCATTTGGGCTAAAACTAACTTTCCATACTACACCTTTATGACCTTTGAATTCCCCTAATTGCTCGCCTGATAAATAATCCCACAGGCGGACAGTGCCATCAGCTCCAGCCGTCGCCAGCATCTCACCATCGGGGCTAACACTGACACTCCATACTGCGCCTTTGTGCCCCTTGAAATCAATTAGCTGCTGGCGAGCTTGCAAATCCCACAAGCGGACTGTGTTGTCATATCCAGCTGTAGCCAAACGCTTGCCATCATAACTGAAAATAACACTCCTAACTGAGTCCGAATGCCCTTTAAATTCCCTCAATAGTTTTCCCTTCAAATCCCAAAAGCGAACAACACCGTCCTTGGAACCAGTGGCGAGATTCTGACCATCAGGACTAAAACTGACGCTAAACACCCAGTCTCGATGTCCTGACAATTCTCTCAACTCTTTTCCTTTTAAATCCCACAACTTGACAGTGCTGTCCATAGAGGCGGTGGCAAGTTTTTGACCATCGGGACTAAAACTAACACTAAACACTGTATCTTTATGCCCCAGGAATTCGCTTAATAGTTTTCCGTCTAAGTCCCACAACTTGGCGGTACCGTCCCCAGAACCCGTAGCGATGGTCTTACCATCCGGGCTAAAACTGATGCCCCACACTACTTTTTTATTAATACTGGTATTATGGGCAGGAAATTCTTTGATTAAATTTCCCTCCAAACTCCACAAGCGAACAATACCATCCCCAGAACCCGTGGCAACAGTCTGACCATCAGGGCTGAAAGTGATGTTAAATACCCCCTTTTCCTGTGTAGGAAATTCTCTTAATACTCTCCCCTTCAAATCCCACAATTTTGCAGTTCCATCTTCAGCACCCGTTGCTAGTATCTGACCATTGGGACTAAAGTTGACATTTCTAATCCGCTCTGTCGTCGCTACAAATTTAATGAGTTCTTTGCCATGTAAATCTGATAAACGAACTGTGCCATCAACTCCAGTACTCGCCAGCATCTGACCGTCTGAGCTAAAACTGACATCTGTAACTGAGCGTTCATACCCTTCTAAGCGATTGAGTTCTCTGACTTCAGAAGTTACTTTTTGCAGCCTGCCCCTGACTTCGTTTATTAAGGTTGCTTTTGATATCCACAGCTGCTTAACTTCTTTTCCAGCTTGTAAACTTCCTATCAATGCCTCTAATTGATCCACTTCCAACTTAGCTTCTGAGGAAGCACTTAACGCCTGAATACGCTCGATTTCTGCTTGCCGCCACTGATATCCAGCAAAGATTGCAAATCCAGCAAAGACAAAAGCTGAGCTGACCGCAGCGAAAAGCAAGCGATGTCTGCGTTGTCTTTCTTGCTTGCGAATGCGATCGCGCAATTCCAAACAAGCGTTGACATATGCCGCCTCTTCTTGATTCAGATGCACAAATTTTGGGTGCTGCAAGAGCATTTGGGCGTCTTCTAATCGTCCGCCCTGATGAATCAGATAACTTTCTTGGTCTGGTTGCTCTTTATGGTTATACCAATCCTCCGTCGCCTGATTGATGCTCTCTCTCAGTTGCAAGTCGCTCCGATTCTGGCTTAACCACTCCTGCAACGTAGGCCAATAGCGGATTAAAGCTTCGTGGGCGACTTCTACTTCTTCCTTCCCGGTACTTTTGTTCCGACTGGTAACGACTAGCCGTACCCCCTCACCAGCTAGCTGCTGTACCAACTTCTTCGTCTCTGCCAGATTGCTCCCGCTTGGCACCAGATCCTCTAACTCCACTCGCTGGCGGGTGTCCCGTCGCTTCTCTTCCTGTACGGCATTCTTATCCAAGCGAGTTAAGCGCAAGAAAATATTCTGGACTTGCTCTTGTTCCTTGGCTGGTAGGCTATTGTAAAAATCATCGGCAGTTTTCGCGATCGCCTGCTGGACTTTACCAATTGCTTGGTACTCTTCATCGCACAGCCACCGTCCCCGCCGTCGCTTCCACAGCTCCTGCAACGCATATTGCAGCAGTGGCATTGCCCCTGGCTCTCCTTGCACATCATTGAGAATCGAGTGGCTCAAGCCAGCTTCAAAGCGCAACCCTCCCCCATCTGCCTGCATCTTCATCGCTGTAATTAGTTCGGCAGGTTCCATCGGTCCAACCAATTTTTGCCGGGTTTCAATCCGCTTTCTCAGTTCGGGGTAGAAGGTACACTCTCCCAAAAAATCCGCCCGCATCGTAATTACAACTTTCCGCCGCTCGGCAAGGTGTAACAACTTGTCGATAAATTCTTGGCGATTGGCTTTATCCTCGCAAAGGGTGAACAGTTCCTCAAATTGGTCTACCACCAGTACCGAAGGCTGTTGGGATACCTTTAACAGTATTTCTAATTGTTTCAGCGGCTCGTTGCTTGGCGTGATGCGAACCGACTGTAGGCTTGGCTCCTGTTTAAGCTTCGGAATCAGTCCAGCTAGTACCACCGATGATTTGCCGCTGCCCGAAGCACCGATAACAGCTAAGAAATTATCCTTCGCCAGTTCTTTTTGTAAGTCTCTAATCAGCTCATCGCGCCCAAAAAAGAACTTGTGGAATTGTTCCTCAGCAAAGGAAGATAGACCGGGAAAAGGACACTCAGCCTGGTAGGGTGGTGGTTCCTTACCCATAGCCGAGAGAGCATCAAAGCTAATTTCCAGAACTTGATCGCACAAGTTATCGATCTCAATTAAAGCCTGCTGGCGCTCTTCACGGGCGGTGCGTGACTCGGCTCCTTGGGTATCTTTGAGCGTCTCTACCTGCGTTTTAAACCTCTGCTTGAGTACGGAGGCATTAGGAGCGCGTTCTGCGAGGAATTTGCTTAGCTTCGCAATCCCATACTCGATTTCCTCGTCGGTTAAATCCCGATTGTCGAGGCGATCGCTAAATAAGGGACGCCCACCCAAACGGCTAAATAAAGCCGGAACCGTAATGTCGTGGCGCTTTCCCAGTCCGGCTGTCGCCTGTTGTAGCGCTATGTCTACTTCTCCGGACTCTCTCAGTCGTCGGTAAAAGTTCTGTCCTAGAGCCAAGCCTGTCTCTACGCTCACCTTGCGAGTCATCGCTACTACAGCAGGCATTCCCAAATTTCTCACCAATCTTTGACCTAATCCACCTAATCCTGCTTCTGCTCTAGGATCGGCACTCTCGCAAGTACAGAGGAAGGCAAAGTGCGGTAAACTCCTTTGATGATTGCCAATATTCTTTAGCTCTGAGAGTAATTCTTCTCCAGTAATTGGCAGAACTTGATTGTCGGCTTTTGCCCAATACAGAACAGTTTCTCCGTTATCAAGTAGCTTGCCGTGGGCGACAAAGTGCAGTAATGTGTATGGTTTTTTGGCATTGATTAGTTGCTTGGAAAGTTCTTGTAGCGTCGGGGGTCCGATAGCACCTGCAACATTATTTGCCAAAATATCGTGAGGAATTTCACCAAGCGCTTCCTTGACTCCGGATAAAACAGCTTCCACATCAAAAGGTGCTAATTGAAACTTGCCGATATTCGAGGGACTTGCTACTAGTACAAGGGCATGTAAGTCACGCCGTCCAATCGGGGGAAAGCGGCGATCGATAATAGTAGGAATATAAATGGAAAAGGGAACGCGCTGATCGCGGGCTAAAAGATGCCAACTTCCGTCAGTATCAATCGGGGCGCACAGCCTTTCCCAATGCAATATTTTGAGTTCGTCATTTTCAGCCGCTTCAATCGAGAGCAGAATTCGCAAGGGGGAGTCCTGGCTGCTTTTGGATAAAGCACGAATAAATGTTTCGCGCACCTCCCCTTGAAACAGGGCTTTGCCTAGTAAGGTACCGTATTCTTTCTCGTTTTCTTGCTGTTGGGTGAGTTGGTGAAAGTTATCCTGACTTAGCTGTAGGGTTTCTTTTGAATGGATAGTTAGTCCGTCCGGTTGCTTACACCTGACAACAATAGGCCAGCTACTAACACCTGACTTGCTCTGAATGGTAATCTCGAACTCAAAGGCGTTCATGCGTCATTTCCTTGTGATTATTTCTCGCTCTCCAGATGTCGGAAAACAAATATTCTGCGGGTATTATGAGACTATAAGTACAGTGAGTAGTTCTTTTGTGTCACTTTAGATAAAAGAAAAATAATATAGCAGTTCTCATTTGTATACAGTACACTTTTGCTCTTTATTTGGAATCAGAGAGAGGCTTAGAAGTTAGCCCCTTGCTCGATTCCGGGAACTCTGTTGGAAGTTAGGCATTGAGTGTAGTTGACTCAATCGAGAAGCACTATAACGCTTTTTTGCCACTATCAGCAGAGCAAAATTTTAACCCCCTTGCAACGAGATACTTTTACTATATTTTGGTCTGGGTTTGTCTCAGTTTCCCCTCGCTTAAATAATTTTTAATAATAGTTTTTGTTAATCAGATGGGTTGTTGGCTTTTCAACTTCATTAAAAATAATAACAGACAAGTTGATAATCGCTTAATTATTAAAGGTTAGGCTTATAAAAAATGGGTTTATTAAAACCGAAACCAGTTGAAAATCATGTCAATTGTCTGATCATAATTCCCCTCATGGCTATATAGATAAAAACCTCCGAGGTTTCGGGTAGTCTTTGATAATCGCCAGCTAAACACACGTTAGGTTGCGCTTGATATGCTTTAGTCATTCGCGTGCGCGTGGTGCTGATATTTGCAATTTCAGCTTCAGCCTTGTGAGCTTTTTTACAACTACCCCTACCTTTTAAAGCATCCTTTAAAAAGAGAGGGGAGTTCAATTCTTCTCCCTTCCCTTATCGAGAATCACACATCTTGCACCAGTTGCATTGCAATAACCCGCCGAGAAATAAATTTCTGGGTGGGTTTTGAGGCTGACCCTTGAAGAGTGCAAGAGGTCAGGAACTTTAATATGGGGTTAGATTTGTCCGCTCGGAGAAAGTATTGAGCCATGATCGACTTTACAGTTTGGGATGAGCTACTGCGCCGATACGTGGATCTAGAAGGTCGCGTCGATTATCATGCTTGGTCTTCAGAGCGATCGCAAGCGCTTTCACAATGGCTGAATTCCTTGCAGGAAGTAGATTTGGGGGATTATCCCAACCTAGATGAACGGTTAGCGCTGTGGCTGAATTTATATAATGCGATTGCGATCAATCAAGTTCTAGCACGCTATCCCATCCCATCCATCCGACCGAAGATTTTAGGAATTCCCAACTGGCTTATCTTCCTGTTGTTCTTCATCCGTCCCGTCTATTCCTTTGCAGGTAAGCGCTACAGCCTCAACCAAATCGAACATGGCATCCTCCGCCGCGAATTTGACGAACCCCGCATCCACTTTGCTCTGGTTTGTGCTTCTATTGGTTGTCCGTTGTTGCGAAATGGTGCATATTTTCCTGAATCGGTGCGGAATCAGTTAGAGGATGACGCTAGCCGTTTTATTAACAATCCCGATAAAGTTCGCTACGATTCCCAAACGGGAACGCTTTACTGTAGCAAAATTTTCAAGTGGTACAAGAGCGATTTACTGAAAGTCGCACCTTCAATTCCTGAATACATCCGCTTGTATTTAAAAACCGACGTGCCTCTTGACGCTTCAACGCCGATTTCCTATCTCTATTACGACTGGAATCTGAATGAAAAAAAGAGTTATTAGTTGTTAGTTGAGCGACAGCAGATGCACTTTGATATCAAATTCAGCAATTACCCACTCCCCGGAACCCCACCCCGCCTCCACCTGCGGCTCCGACTCCCCTCTCCGCTTGCGGCTACCGTGTATACATAAGTCGCCCTGAAACAATCTGAATCGCATCAAAGAGCGCAAAATGATGGAGAATCCGATCCTTATCCATGCCCAACAGTTCAAAGGAGCAGCGTTTGGAGACCGACGCCTGCAAAAAAGGGGGCATCATTGTACGAGGGCATCTGTGAGCATCAATCGGTAAACATTCGCCAGATCAGTCGAGACTGGGCACAACAGATGGGATACTACCGCTTTTTAGAGAATCAGCAAGTGAGTCTGAGCGAGTTAGCCAAAAGTTTGTCCGCTCACTGCCAGCAACAAGTGGAAGGACTGCATGTGCTGGCAGTTAGTGATAGCAGTGAGATTAACTTACAAGCTCATGCAGGACGCCTGAAGCCGGAAGGCTTAGGGGTGGTGGGCAACAACCAAGACTTAGGATTTTTCATTCATCCGACATTGGCGTTGAATGCGGCGAGTGGGTTTCCATTGGGTATCAGTAGCGTCCAAATGTGGAGTCGTCCAGCCGAACGTCCAGACAAGCACACTCGGCGCTACAAACAGTTGCCGATTCAGGAAAAAGAATCCCTCAAGTGGCTAGAGTCCGCCGCCTCAAGTCAGCGATGCTTTGAGCTTGGGGGTGCAACAACCGTGACCTACATTGGCGACCGAGAAGCGGATATATATGAACAATGGGTGACGGTTCCCAACCACCAGACACACGTACTAATCAGAGCTTGCCGCGACCGATTGTTGGTAGGCACTAGAGAAACCCCGTTTACTCACTTGAGCCAACAGCCGCGGGCACCTATACGTTGCAGGTGATGGCAGATGAGCGCAAAAAACGTGTTGCTCGTGAAGCGTTAATGACAACTCCGGTATTGCCGGGTGCAATGCCTTCGTCCTCGACGGCTCGACGGGACAGATTACCCCCACTCAGTGGTACTCTATGCCGTTGAAGCTGTGGAAATTAATCCTCCACCGGGACAAGCCCCAGTGCATTGGCGCTTGCTGACGACACATCGAGTGGTGTGCCTGGAGCAAGCCCTCCAAGTGATTGCGTGGTACGGTTGGCGTTGGAGAATTGAACAACTGTTTGCCACTCTCAAACAAAGTGGCTTGAATCTGGAAGCGACTCAACTCGAATCTGGAGCAGCCATTCAACGTCTATGTGTATTGGCGCTGTCTGCTGCTGTGCGCGTGCTTCAGTTGACTCAAGGGCGTGAAGACGTCACTCAATCAGCAACAGTCGTCTTTTGTGATGCCCAGCAGCGTTGCCTGACAGAGCTTGCACCCACTCTCAATGGTCGCACCCCAAAACAACACAACCCTTTTCCTCCCCTAACGTTGGCTTGGGCATCTTGGTTGATTGCTCGTTTAGGCGGTTGGTCTGGCTATCAAAGCCAACGGGTTCCCGGAATTGTCACTCTTTTTCAGGGTCTGCGACAGTTTGATTCCCTGTTTCTCGGTTGGTCTTTAGCTTCTTGCCCAGATGTGTATACACGGTAGCCCAAGAGGAGAGGGGCTGGGGGTGAGGTTCCGCCTTTATATTGCACGCTATAAATCCGTTTAATAGACTTAATCGGAAATAGAGTAGTTTAGAAGTGAAGGGTTGTTGCTCGAAGACCGAGGTGTTTACGATGTTGAGCTACGGCGCTATCCACAATAAACCTCATGTGTTTCAAA
>NZ_JACJOQ010000608.1:0-4695 GCF_014695635.1 Coleofasciculus sp. FACHB-712
ACAAGCGATCGCCCTAGAGCTGAAAAATCCCTCAAGCAGCTGGATGAGGTGATGGCACAGCAATATAAGTTTCAGGTACAAGAAACGACGCTCAACGGTCAACCCATCACCAATTGGACGTCGCAACTCGGTGGCTTAGCCGCCACTCACGGCTGGTTAGATGGTAATGTTGCTTTCCTGACATTAGGGGCACCTGTTGCTAGTACCCTCGTCCCCAAACCCCAAGCGACTTTGGCGGACAGCGAGTTATTCAAACAAGCGATTCCTCAGCAGCTCAATGATAAGAACGGTCTATTTTTTATTGATGTTGACCGTACCATTAACGCCGGGAATCTGTCGCTCTCGCAAGTCGATCCAAATCAAAAAATCTTTACAAACGCGATACGCTCCATTGGCGTCACGGGTGGCATCAGTAGCGATCGCAGTAGCCGCTTTGATATCTTCGTCAACATGAAGAAAGTTGGAGATCCCAGTCCTTCGCCGAAAGCCAGTCTCTCTCCCAGTCCTAGCCCTTCTCCTTAAAGTTTCGCTTTTCAACCCCAAGGTACGCTAAGGTTCGCGCTAAGGTACGCAAAGCTCAATAATTCCTTGGCATACCTTGGCAATTGCCTTAGCAGGATGACAGCGTTAAAAAAAATAACAATTAGTTGGCTAAACCTGGGTGATTCTACCAAGCCTCAGAGCGACCAGAACCGATAGGATCAAAGTGGCGCTTGTGTGAGCGACTTAGATAACAATTGCTGGAAAGAATACAAGATGAACCTGGTTGCACTCCAGAATGGGTTAGATAATATCTCCTTCGCCGTCCTGTTTGCGACGATGTTGATGTACTGGATAGGAGCAGCTTTCAATGGCATCCCCTATCTGTGGGCTTTATCGACGGCAGGGATGGCGATCGCAAACCTCTGCATTGCCGCCCTACTGGGCGCACGATGGCTGGACGCAGGCTACTTCCCTTTGAGCAATCTCTATGAATCCCTCTTCTTCCTAGCTTGGGGGATTACCACGATCCATCTGATTGCTGAAAACATGAGCAAAAGCCGCTTAGTAGGCGTCGCCACGTCACCCATTGCAATGGGCATCGCCGCTTTTGCTGCCTTGACGTTGCCATCAACCATGCAGTCGTCAGAGCCTTTAGTCCCGGCACTAAAATCCAACTGGCTGATGATGCACGTCAGCGTCATGATGCTCAGTTATGCCGCGCTGATGGTGGGATCTCTGCTTGCGATCGCTTTCTTGGTGGTGAGTGGCGGTCAGAATGTCGAACTCCGAGGCAGTTCTGTCGGAACCGGCGGATTTCGCAGTAAAAATGACCCGGCACGCCCCTACCGTCTGCAACGCGCCAGCGATTTCGTGCCCCAGCCACAAGGAGCAACCAGCGAGTCATCTTCTGCTGTGGAGCGTATTTTTGAAAGCAATGGCAGCACCAAAACAGCCGTTCTCGATTTAGTGACCTCCCAGCCTTCCCAAGAAGGGGTATCTGAATTACCAACCCTTTCGCCCCAGCGCCTGAGCCTTGCCGAAACCTTAGATAACATCAGCTACCGCATCATCGGTTTGGGATTTCCCCTCCTGACGATTGGAATTATTGCCGGTGCCGTCTGGGCAAATGAAGCTTGGGGTTCTTACTGGAGTTGGGACCCCAAAGAAACTTGGGCACTGATTACCTGGTTGGTATTTGCCGCCTATCTCCATGCCCGCATCACCAAAGGCTGGCAAGGAAGACGACCGGCAATTTTGGCGGCGACAGGCTTTGTTGTCGTCTGGATTTGCTATCTTGGGGTCAATTTGCTAGGTAAAGGACTCCACAGCTACGGTTGGTTCTTTTGATCTTTTAGTCAATTCGCGAATGGCTTTTAATAATTAGCGTTCCTGCAATTAGCCATTAGCAATGACGGATGACCAATGACCGATAACGAATAACTCTTTAAACTATCAATTCAACTGGGGGAGATGGTTGTGGATAATCAGTTCGACTCGCTAGCCAAAGGTGAAGTTCTCTCTGTGGATGAGTCTTCCCAAATTTTAATTGGGCACCGCACATTCAGAGTCGGTGAATTCGCAGATGCAATCAGAACGCAGTTGGAATATGGTTTAGGTGGATGGACAGAAGAAAAGGATGGCTGGTTTAGCGACCAAGGCATTCCTTGCGAAGTGCTGAAATTCGGCTCCAACGGCTGGCAAAAGGGGAAAGTCAGATTTAGCTTGGAATTTTGCCCGGAAGATCCGCAGACGCAGCAGTCATCAACCATTGAAGACAGTGAGCCACAAAGGGCACCGATCCCAGCCACCTTGGATGAGGAAGTGTTAGTTGGAGCCGAAGCACCGTTAATCTATGAGGAAGAGTTAATTCTCATAGAAGTGCCAGAATCCGCTTTGGAAGAACTGGAAATGGCACCAGAAGCAGCCTTTGGTGCGGACGATCTGGATCTCACTGGAGAATCAGCCTTTGGTGCGGATGATTTGGAAATGGCACCAGAAGCAGCCTTTGGTGCGGATGATTTGGAAATAGCACCAGAATCAGCTTTTGGTGCGGACGAGCTGGATCTCACCGGAGAATCAGCTTTTGGTGCGGACGAACTGGATCTGACTGGAGAAGCAGCCTTTGGTGCGGACGAACTGGATCTCACCGGAGAATCAGCCTTTGGTGCGGACGAACTGGATCTCACCGGAGAATCAGGTTTCGGTGCGAACGATCTGGAATTTCCAGAATTGTCTGAAAAGGAAGAGAACCCATCAGACTCGCTACTCGATGATGTCTGGCAAGACATGAATGAAGCTAGCTGGCGTAACAATCAGTAGGGAAGCGGAAATTGGGCGAGTAATCATCGCTCACAAGCTAACTGATATCAGACTCACGAAGAAGGGGTGCTGTCACATAACAGCACCCCTTCGTTCTCTTTCAAAAAAGAATCATCAAAGAAGCGATCGCATTTGATGGCAGTGTTCAACATCTGGCTAGTGGCAGTGGCGATCAAACCGTTCGGCTGTGAAATCTGCAAACGGGGCATTGTCTGCAAGTGTTGCACGAGCATACGAGTTGGGTAACTTCGGTGAGCTTTAGCTGCAACGGTCAAATTTTACTAAGTGGCAGTGAGGATCGCACCATTAAGCTGTGGGATGTCGCAACCGGGCGCTGTATTAAAACGTTGCGGAGCGATCGGCTGTATGAACGCATGAATAGTCAAGGCGCAACGGGATTAACATTTTTACGATTTGCCTAACTTTTCAAACACCCTCTTAGACACGGCTGTCAAAAACTCTGTAGACACTGAGAGTCAGAGTACTGTTGGCAGAGATGTATGATTATGATGCGGTCGAGACAAGCTAATCAAATTCCAAATAGCTGGGCCCTTTGTGATGGTCAAGATGGAACACTAGATTCAAGAGATAGATTTATCGTTGGTGCTGGCAGCAAATATACTGTCAATGCTACAGGTGGAGAAGGATTTCACCGCTTAACAAGCGATGAAATGCCATCACGCGATCGTAGTAATGGAAGTTTCGGAAACTTTTTACAAGTTACTGAACAAAAGACTTACCGTGCTAGTTCAGATTTGTCTCCACATGAGCCAGATTTATTTACGGTTGATTGGAATAAAACAGTTTAGTGGAAATCAATCACATGAAAACAGACCACTTTTTTATACAGTTGGTTTTATTATTTTTATTATTTTTATTGTTTTTATTCTTGCGCAAACAATGGCGCAAACCAGGCGTGGTGCGAACGACGCGGCTCACGGGCAATGTTTATTGTATCCTATTGAAGCAACCTGGTACGATTACCGCTACTGTTGAGCAGAGAAAAGAATCTATAAGCCGTGTGAGACTCAGTATCAAAGCTAATTTAGAACAGGCGAACCCTAATGTTCAAAAAATAGGCAGCGATGAGCGGTTAAAAGTCTCTTATGAAGTGACACAACAGGAGTTCAATTCTAACAAGGATTGGTATATAATCATGGAAAATTTGAGCGCTCAACAAATCCTATTAAACCTTACTTTTAATGATAGCGCTCAATCCCAAAAAGAAAAATTAGAACCCGGATTAAGGATTTGCCAGAATAAAGAAGACAACGGCGGAAATAAAACAATTGTGAGAACAAAATATTAAAAACCCTGTTCTCATAATAATCTCTAAAATCTACTGATTTTTTGCCCAATAGACATAGATACAAGAGAGAGGAAAAGCAAGATGCCAGACGCACAAACCCCAAAAAAAACCGAAGAAGGAATTGTCAAAAGACCTAACTATTTTGCTGGTCAGTATCTACTAGAAGATGACTTTAAGTCAGAACAAAACTACCACATAGACCGCCAGCGCCGCCACAACCGCCTGCTTAATGTTTCGGGTATTGCTGAGGGGTTGACTGTAAGTAAACATCAAGATTTAACCGTTAAGGTTTCAGCAGGAACCGCGTTCGATTCCCAAGGAAGGCAAATTATCCTTCTAGACGAGAAAGCCGTAGACTTGGTGCAAGAGGCAAACAATAACAATACCATCGAAGATGGAGATTATACTTTTTCGATTAGATATAGCGAGGAGCTAACCGATTTACAGGGAGATGAGAAGTTCACGAATACGCGCGTGCAAGAAAAGCCAGTCTTCGTGTTAAGTTCGTCCTCATCAACACCTGATGACACTATAGCATTGGCAAAGCTGACAATTAAGGAAAAAAATGTCACAGAAATCGCTCC
>NZ_JACJOQ010000609.1:0-7520 GCF_014695635.1 Coleofasciculus sp. FACHB-712
TGCACGGCACCGAGAAAGAAAATTGCTACCAGAATCAGGGTAAACCCGGTTAAAGGAGAATTGGGGACAAAAATGCGCCAATACAGAACTAATATCGCCATCACCAGAGCGATCGCTGCCGCGAATAAGCCGACATAAGTAGATAGCCGCAGCGGTACTTTTGAGAAGGAGACTAATCCATTCACTGCCAATGACAAAGATTTACTGAAAGTGTACTGCACCTCGCCAGCAAAGCGGGGGTGACGCTCGAAGTAGACGGCGGTTTGGGGAAAGCCTACCCAAGAACGCAGTCCCCGGATATAACGATTGCGCTCAGGCATCGAATTAAGGATATCTGCGACTTGTCGATCCATTAGACAGAAATCGCCTGTATCGGTAGGAATGTCTACATTTGCCAGACGCTTGAGAAGACGATAAAACACATAGGCGGTGAAGCGCTTGAACCAGCCTTCTTTGTGGCGTTTGATGCGCTGAGCATAGACGACTTGATAGCCTTGTTGCCATTTTTCCACCATGTCTGGAATTAATTCTGGGGGATCTTGTAAGTCGGCATCAAGGATAACAATTGCTTCACCCCGAACAAAATTAAGACCTGCGGTGACAGCAATCTGATGACCGAAATTACGGGCAAGGCTTAAGTAGCAAACTCGCGGGTCTTTTTCATGCAATTCGCGCAGCATTTGTAAAGAGCGATCGCGACTGCCATCGTTGACTAAAATTAGCTCCGTTGGGGCATCTAGCCGCTCCATCACCGCACTCATCCGCCGATAAAGTTCGGGGATGCTTTTCTCTTCGTTGTAGATGGGAATAATGAAGGAATATTTGGGGTTCATAATTAGCTGTTAACGATTCGCCAATAACTTTTAGTGAATCGCTGTCATTGGTCAAGTGTCATTACTTATTCGCTCTTCGTCAATCGCAAAGGACTGATGACTAAGTAGGATAACTGAATTTAACCCTGTCATTTTGTCGTTTGGATTGAGGGATAAAACCATACATTGATAAGGTTTGATGAGTAACGCTTAGTCGCCCTACTCATCCGGCAAATAATTAAGTCCCTCTATTTAATGACTAATCGCTAACAGCTACGAATTATCGTTCCAATTTGTTAGGAATGCCTTCGCAACCACCGGGAATTGTGGCTCTGGTTTTTTCGCCACCCCAAGCACAACAATATTGGCGCAGTTCTTCCGAGAGTCCCTCAACGTCGGTGAAGTCGGCATTTTCTACTACAGCGCCCGTATAAGCACCTGTTTTGTAGTTAGCGTAGGGAGGTTGAGTATGAGTGCGAGGGGTCGCAGTTTCCCCCGGACCATAGAACAAGCGGGTGGCTTTGAAATCGGCACCGGCAAGATTCGCTTCATACAAGATGGTGCGAGAGAAATTAGCCTTGACTAAATCGCAATTGCTTAAGTTAGCACCAACAAGATTGGCTTCGCTTAAGTCTGTGCGGCGCAAGTCGGTGCCAGACAAATCTGCCTTCGCTAACATGACTCCTAAGTCGATAACGCGCACGCCGTTGACGCGGTCTTCTGCATAGCCTCCCAGTCCGTCAAAGATAGCTCGACCTAGGCGGCGATCGCGTTCTAGGGGAGTTAGCAATTTAGAACTGGACAAGAACCGCAGAATTTTGGCTTTCCCGCTGGCGTCTACACTGCTCAAGATAGCGGCGGTGCGCCCTTCGGCTAGTAACCGCTCTTGAGGCCAATCTTCGAGCAGTCCTTCTTCATCTAATACTAGGTCGGAGATCCCCTGAAAATAAGTATCGATCGTCTGCTGCTGAGTAATCAGGTTTTGCTGAATCGTCAGGGAGTTTTGCTGAATGGTCAAGTCTCTGGAAATAATGTACTGTCGCCACGCCACGTATACGGCGATGACGGCAATGAAAATTTGCCCTACAGCTCCTGTCCATTCTGCCAGGGAACCGAGTTCGTCCCATTTTTGCTGGTTTAACCACTTGCCGATGTTTTGGTTGATACCAGAGAACTTGAGCAAGCTGATGAGCGATAAAATTGTTCCGACGATGGCGACGATGACAGCTCGCTGTTTTGGCGGTAGCATCTCATCCAGCACGGGTTCCAAACCAAGCCATAGCATCCGCAGCGATACGACTAGCCCCACGATCGCTCCTGATATCCCGATCCAGAAGTTATTAATCGCTAACCCTAGGATGACTAAGGCGATCGCTATCAGGACGATGGGCGTTCCTTGCGGAACAACTGGATTCTTTTTGGACAGCACCAGCGATCGCGGCATGGTAGCCAAATGTTGCTCGTATTGGTTCCGTCCGGACGGTGTCAGCGATTGCATCTGCGACGGGCTGTTCACAGCAGGTCTGTTACCATTGCCACTATCTTGAGCGTTTGACGGTGAATTGGACTGGGAAGGATTAGGCTCTGTCGTCATTGTGTTAATTCGTCAAGCAGGCGCAGTAAACCCATGCTTTATGGTAGCGGCTGCGGCAGTCAACAAGATTTTATCTAATAGAGCAGGCAAGTGTTAAGGGCAAATGGCGCTGAATGCGATGGCTCTGTTTCCTCTTTTCCCTGTAGTTCGAGAAAGACGCGATCGCTATCATAAAACAAGCAACTCAACAGAAACCAGGAGAATAATTCATGAATACCCAATTAGTTGAATCCCTAGTCCAAGTTATTTTATCTCTGCCACCGGATGAGCGATCGCTACTTGAAGAAAAACTATTTAGCAATATACCCTACCCTTCAACCCTTGAATTAGCGCACCTTGCACAAAGCGGAGGAGCTTTTGATTTTCTCCACGATGAACCTGATATTTACACCCTCGATGATGGAGAAGCAATCTAGTGAGACTTAAAAAAGGAGATATTGTCCTAGTTAATTTTCCCTTTACAGACTTAAGTACAACAAAATTACGTCCTGCGTTAGTGCTGACGGCAAGTTCTGCAATAGATGAAGTGACTCTTTGCTTCATTTCCTCTCAAAATGCCACCAGCTTAAGTCTTGAAGAATTTGCTCTCAATATTTCAGACGCAGAATTTTCCAGCACGGGATTGCTAGTTTCTTCTAAAGTTAGGGTAACTCGAATTGCTACCCTTGAACGTAGATTAATCATCAGACGCTTAGGAGAGTTGGGTATTCTGCAAATGCAACAATTGAACGAAGTGATGATTCGGGCATTTCAAATAATGTAACTTGTGCAATCAGCAGCCAGAAATCCGCTGTTTTCTTTCCTCTGCGCCCTAGGGAGTCGTCTGGGGTTCGATAAAACCCTTACAACCCCAAATCTACCGCCACGCGATGGGCACAAGCAAAACCAGAAAATGCCACCGCATTTAAACCCTGCCCTGGAAACGTACTGTCTCCCACACAATAAAGTCCCGAAATCGCAGTTCGATTGAATGGCATTCCCAATAGTCCTAATAACTTGTTTCTAGGAATTGGGCCATACGTACCATCTGCACGACCTAAAAAGCGCCGATGCGTGCGGGGCGTCCCGACTTCCAGATAATCTAACCCTGCATCTAAACCGGGGAAAATCTTCTCTAGCCGCTCAATGATTCGTCCTGCTGCCTCTTCCTTTTTCTGTTCATATTCGCTAGAAGAAAGTCCCTGCCAATTTTCAATCCAATCAGGGGTAAAGGCGTGCAGAATATGATGACCTTCTGGTGCTAAATCCGGATCGAGTAACGTAGGAATTGACAAAAAGATCGTGCCTTGCGCCGCTTCCATCTTCTGCCAATCTTCTAGCAAAATGTGGTGACAGTCCGTACCCAGCGGCAGCACATCTGCCTTAACGCCTAAGTGCAAACTTAAGAAACCCGGCGATTTTTGATAACGATTTTGCCACTTCTTCTCAGCCGCTGGTATTTCTTCCGCTGGCAGTAACTTCTCGAAAGTATCCCAGCGCGTTGCATTGGAAATAATCCGCTTGGCTTCATAGACTTTCCCATTTGCCAACTCGACGCCTACCGCTCGACCTTCTTGGGTAATAATTTTTGTCACCTTGGCTTTGTACTGAATCTGTCCCCCAGCTTTTTCCAGTCCCTCCACCAGTTTTTGGGCGATTTGTCCTACACCCCCTTTAGGATAGTTAATGCCGCCGTAGTGCCGGTCTGAGAACACCATCCCTGCATTAATCATCGGTGTCCGGTCAGCGGGGACAACTGACCAGCAGTAGCACTCCATGTCGATAAACTTCAGTAGCTGCGGGTCTTTGATGTATCGCCTTGCAATATCACCAGCATTTTGAGGCAAATACTTTACCAAGCCGAGACACGCTAAGGGATGCTGAAAAAATGCCCGTGTCAGATACCGGGGTTCTTCCAACGACAGCAATTCCATCGCATTCAGGCAGTTGAAAACTTTCCAGCATTCGTCGTAGAAGCGTCGAATCCCTTCCCGTTCGTGGGGGAAGTAGGCAGTGAGTTCTTGCAAAAACTTCTCATAATTGCGATGAACTTTTGGATCCAAACCGGCGGGAAGATGGTAGTGAATCTGGACGGAATCGGGGATGGTTTCCAGACTGACATTCACAGCATCTAGAGCGCGGGTGAGCAGATTGGTGGTGCCCTGAGTCCCAAACCCAAAAATCATCGACGCCCCTACGTCAAACCGATATCCCTGCCGCTCAAAATATCCGGCACTGCCACCTGGAATTAAGTAGCTTTCCAGTACGAGAACTTGAGCGCCTTTCGCTGCCAGTTGGGTGGCTGTCACCAGCCCTCCAATTCCAGAGCCAATCACGATGGCATCAAACGTTTGTGCAGTTGGAGATTTAACGGTAGTTGAAGGCATGAGGCAGCAGTAAGGGAAAATTTTACTCATTTCAATCCCTATTAGGGATTAACACAAAAATGCCCCGCTGCCAACAACTCAACCAATAACTCAAGCCCTTTGGTGTCTAATTTATCTCACCAGACTCATATGAGCGACTGCATGAGCTAAAGGCTGCTTTTATTGGGCTTGTGTCTTGCCTCTTAAAAAAAATGGGGACTAGCTTGCTACTGCTAACCAGCCCCACCTGCCGATCCTTAATGAGAGGAGAACACTGAAAATAAATATAGCCTTGTTGAAAATAGATGTCAATACTATTGCAAGTTATTTTCAATAGAAAAAACCAAGTTAGTTGGAATTGTGGGCTTTTCGTTACCCCACAAATGCTTTTGGCGTGGGGTTTGGTGACAAAGAAACCGAACCCAGATTGATTCTGGGTTTTCAGACATCCCAGGAGGTTCTATGATAGGTCAGGTCTTTGAGCTGGCATCTGACTGCCAAAATCGCAACTATGACTCTCCAACTGCGTGTCTATGTTCCTCCCCATCCACTGATTAAACATTGGCTGGCTGTTGCTCGTGATGCTGCGACGCCATCGGTGCTGTTTAAAAGCGCGATGACGGAACTGGGGCGCTGGCTGACTTATGAGGCAACTAGAGAATGGTTGCCGACGATAGAAACAACCGTACAGACGCCCCTGGCTGAATGTCCGGCTACATTTATCAATCCAGAGGTGCCACTGGTTGTGGTGCCGATTTTACGGGCAGGATTGGGGTTATTAGATGGGGCGCAGACGTTGCTGCCTTTGGCGTCGATTTACCATATCGGTTTGGTGCGGGATGAGACAACCCTGGAAGTTAGCTGTTATCTGAATAAATTGCCGGAACGGCTTGACCCTCAAACGCGGGTTTTAATTTGCGATCCGATGCTGGCGACGGGTGGAACCATGATGAGGGCGATCGCAGAACTGACACAGCGAGGCGTTGACCCAGCTTTAATGCGGATTATTTCGGTTGTAGCAGCGCCACCCGCCCTGCAACAGCTTTCTGTCGCGTATCCGGGCTTGGTTGTCTATACGGCAATGATTGATGAGGGTTTGAACAGCCACGGGTATATTGTACCGGGGCTGGGAGATGCAGGCGATCGCACGTTTGGCACCTGACGCGGTATCCAAAGCGGTATCCAAAGCGGTATCCAAAGCGGTATCCAAAAGATGAGCAATCAAAGAAGAAATCTGTGTTCAGATTTCTTACTTAGGACGACTGACAACTGAACAGATGACTCCTTAGACTGGTAGGCATCGAGGTCAGCAAAAAGTTAACCTGAAAACAGTTGCAACAAGAAAAAAAACAACGGTAATTTTAAGATGAGTCAGCGCGATAGTTTTGGCAGTGGATTTCTGGCTGGAACGATAGTTGGCGGTCTAGTCGGTGGAATTGTCGGAGCGCTGGTTGCTTCTGGACGCGCGTCCGAAACTGACACAACTGACGCCTCTCTGCTCAATCCTGGCTCGTCAGAAGCGAAGTTGAGCAAGGGGAAAAAGCGTCAGCTAAAGGATTCAGAGAGTATTGAATTTGCACGGCGAGGCTTAGAGGATAAAATTGCTCAGTTAAATGCAGCAATTGATGAAGTCCGGACACAGCTAGGCAATGTAAATGGCAAAAGTACAGAACTAGAGCGGGAGCGATTTTCTTCCTCAGATACAGCACGAATTTCTGAAAGGGGTCGTTCCCTAGGAACATCGCTTAATCAAGATTCCTAAGTTTCAATCCGGTAAATCCGTTAAACTGTCTTCAAGTTTCAAGCGTTCACCAATTTTAACAAGGAACCTTCAACACCGATGAATTCTTCAGCCGAATTACTGATCAATACGATCTCCACTTTTCTGAACATGTATATGTTCATATTGATTGTACGGATTCTTTTAACTTGGTTTCCGACAGTCAATTGGATGAACCAGATAGCTTCTACCTTGAGTCCAATTACAGACCCTTACCTCAACCTTTTTCGCTCGATTATTCCGCCGTTGGGTGGTCTGGATATCTCCCCGATTTTAGCGATTTTTGTGCTGCAAATTCTGGCTGGATTGTTCTCCAGCATTCAATTCACTCCGGGTTTTTAGGGTCAAAGGATTTTAGATTTGGATTTTGGAGGGAATCTATAATCTAAAATCCTTGCAATCAGATGTTAACGGCGGATTTGTTAGCGTGCGGACTTGTTAACGGCGGACTGTACCGTTAAATCCAGCGGCTTTGAATTGCTTGAGCTGCAAGGGTGTCGGCTGGTTTGCAGCAACCGAGATCCTGAGTTCAAAATCGCTGACTCCAGGCGGCACTTCTTCGATCGAACCGAGGCGCGTTCGGTTTTGCATTACCGAGTCGCCATTCGCGTCGTAAATGCGACCAAAAATATCGGCGTTGTAGACATATTTATCAGAGTCATTTTGAGCTTTGCCGGTAACAATGTAGCAACTCGCGGCTCTGGAAGCGCCGGTACTCATAACCGCCCCATCTGCTAACTCAGATGGGCAGTCATGGTAGGAAAGTTCAGACAGTTTAATCTGTGTCAATGCCAAAGCCGGAGGAGTAAACAGCAAGTTCACAACTCCGATAAGGCAAGAGATGAAAAAAATAGACACAGCTCGAAATCGCATAAACCGTACCATGACTTCAGGTTTTTTGGGAACTTCACCCCTCAGCTTAGCGCGAATCTAGTCAAACAGGAGCTTCGGGATATCTTGACAATTCTGCGATAATAGGGGATCGCCCT
>NZ_JACJOQ010000061.1:0-4019 GCF_014695635.1 Coleofasciculus sp. FACHB-712
AAATCAGCGCCGTCCCTCTGGCAGAGGATCTAGATGAAGGCGATCGCTAATATTTGTAGTGGGTTGTGGAAAGTCTGGGTTAGGTGAAATAGCACTTTACTTACTTCTGCTGGGTTGAGTAGTTTGGAGACTTGAAGCTATGCGCTGGGAATTCGGTCGTAAAAGCAGCAACGTTGAGGACAGACGCGGGGGTGGGGTTTCTGGCCCTCTAGTTGGGGGTGGTATTGGGACAATCGTTCTGGCGGTCATTGTTGCCCTCTTGGGGGGCGATCCCGGTGCAGTGTTGCAACAAGGACAAGAACAAGCTCCGAGCGATCGCACCTCGTCCCAGTCTCCTCGAACACAATCAACGACTACGAACGATCGCATGGCTGATTTCGTTTCGGTTGTTTTGGCGGATACGGAAGATACATGGGGTACGCTGTTTCGTCAAAACGGAGAGAACTATGTCGAGCCTAAGTTAGTTCTCTTCTCAAATTCGGTACAGTCGGCTTGTGGTTCTGCCAGTGCAGCAGTCGGGCCGTTTTATTGTCCCGCCGATCAAAAAGTCTATATTGACTTAACTTTCTATCAAGATTTGAAGTATAAGCTCAACGCACCCGGAGACTTTGCCCAAGCGTATGTAATTGCTCACGAGGTTGGGCATCATGTGCAGAACTTAATGGGAATTTCGAGTAAAGTTCGTACATTACAGCGTCAAGCTAGTCGCGCAGAGGCGAATCAACTTTCAGTCAGGTTGGAGTTACAAGCAGACTGTTTTGCTGGCATCTGGGCGCATCATGCGAATCGTTCCCGGCAAATTCTGGAGGAAGGCGACGTTGAAGAGGCGCTGAATGCTGCTAGCAGTATTGGCGACGATCGCTTGCAGAGTCAGTCCAAAGGGCATGTTGTCCCGGATTCTTTTACTCACGGTAGTTCAGCGCAGCGAGTCCGCTGGTTCAAGCGGGGGATTCAGACAGGGGAACCGGCACAATGCAACACCTTTGCAGCAGCAAATCCCTAACAAAATAGGGTGTTGGAACTTTAGTAGGAAGCGATCGCAATCTCCAAAGCGCGATCGCTTTTTTATTCATGGTTGCGATCGCGCTGTGGAGCTTATCGATGGCAAAGACGATAAAATTCTGTCATAGCGGCAACGATACCGAACTCAAGGTGATGACAACAGCGATTCCTTCATCCCTTACCCTCGAAGAATTCCTAAAACTGCCAGAAACTAAACCTGCCAGTGAATTTATTGGCGGTCGAATTCACCAAAAACCGATGCCTCAAGGCAAACACTCTCGCCTACAACTTAAATTTTGTGATGCTGTCAATGCAGTTGCAGAAACTCCACGAATTGCCTTAGCGTTTCCAGAATTACGCTGTACATTTGGTGGGCGCTCGATTGTTCCAGATGCTTCTGTAGTCCTTTGGGAACGAATTCCTTTTGAAGCGGATGGCGAAGTACCGAATGCTTTTGAAATTTACCCGGATTGGACGATAGAAATTCTCTCACCCGAACAGAGAGCTACTAAAGTCATTAGTAACATTTTGCACTGCCTTAAATATGGCACTCAGTTAGGATGGTTAATCGATCCAGATGAGCGGTTAATTTTGGCATTTATTCCAGGACAGGAACCTGTCGAGTTAGCAGGAAGCGATCGCCTACCAATCCCAAAATTCCTCGCTTTGGATTTAACCGTTGATCGAGTCTTTGGATGGCTTAGAGTTGGTTGATTGGTACTGAACTCTGCATCATACTCAATTGACACTATACATAAGCGCGATCGCTTCTAGCTTCCGATTGCGATCACAATGGGGTGATGCTGAAACGAACAGCTACCATAATATTGAAGAGCTATGCGCCGTCTACTTTGAAAGATTAGGTTCCACAACATTTGGGAAATTTTGAAAATTGCGCCGCACCCAGTCCATACCCACTTCATTATTGAGTTTAATTTTCTGAGGCGTATTTGGATAAATTTTACCCAAAATATCAGCATCTTGATCAACTACCACCTTGCCAAACTTGAGATATGTCCTGCCAAATAGCTTAAAGGCAGGGTGCTTAGCTTGACCAAATAGCAAAATGTAAGTCCTTGTGCGGTTCTCGGCTTCTGGGATAAAGATGTGACACTGGACTACTTTACCTAATGGCATTTCACCATGAAAAATCACCAGAGATGGGAAGTAGTTTTCCAGGTGGGCTTTGATGCTTGTCGGGAGTAGGAATAAATCGAGTTTTCTCAGCTTTTCTGCCAAGCTGTAAGGGGCGGTGGGCATATCATAAAACGCATGGGAATGATACCCATTGTCAATGAATTGATGAAATTCCACATTGGTAACTCGGAATAATTCCTGGTGAGTACCGTTTTGGTGATTATAGTCGTGCATATTCAGCAACATAGTCAGCAAATCGGTCTCTACACTTGTATCTGCGGTATGCCCGACAAAGTAGTAGGTATCTGCAATGTCATTCAGGACTGCGGGAATCGGCACTTTTGGCTCGTATCCGCCGTAAGACCAGATGAAATCTCCTTGAATTGTTAACTCTAACGGTTTCAGTTGAGGCAACGTTTTCTTTTCCGTTCCCGGCAAAACGGTGCATCCTTCTGAATCAAACGGCAAGGCATGAAACGGGCAGACGACAGTACTCGTACCATCCGTGTGTGCTTCGCACCATCCTTCTGACAACATTGCTCCCATGTGAGGACAGGCATTGGGCAGGGCATGGATTCTTCCAGCAGCGTCTTTCCACATCACATAATCATTACCATACAGAGAAATCTTCCGAGGTTGGTTCACTACCAACATCGACTTGTGCGCCAACAACCAAGGCGCACCGAAAAGCATAGACTGCATAATGTTCTCCGGTAGAGATAAAATTGTGAATAATCCGTCGTGTTTTCAGAATATGACAGAATATTCACATTCGTCAAGAAGTCTGCGCCGTCAACCCAAACAGCAGCGAGGTAAAGAACGGGTCGAAAAAATCTTGGATGCAGCAGCGGCAGTGTTTGACGAAGTGGGCTATGAAGCGGCAACCACCCATCTGATTGCAGCCAAAGCGGGGACGGCAATTGGGTCTTTGTATCAGTTTTTTCCCGATAAAGCTGCCATTTTTAAGGCGATGGAATTACGCCATACCGAGCGCGTTAAGGCCATGTGGTCGAGGGCAGATACGCCAGAGATGGTTCGATTACCACTCCGACAGATGATTCATGGATTGGTCAGCGCGATCGCACAGATGTTTGAACAACCTGTGTCACGGGTGGTGTTTGTGCAGTTTTTTATATCCCGCGAGATTTTCCAGTCGATCGATGAAAGCATGACCCAGGAAGCAATTGACTTCATGGCTGGTCTCTTAAAGCAAAGAAATTCGGCATTAAGTAAGGCGCAATGTAGTCTATTGGCAGAGGTTTGCGTCCACAGCAGTAATGCTGTCATTCTGTCGGCACTTCGGAACCCAGATCAACAACATCGTCAAGAGTTGGTGCAGCAGATTGAGGACTTGTTGGTGTCATATTTAGAGCCGTATGTAGGGAACGCTCAGTTGGACAATGTAATGAAAGTAATGAAGTGTCTGCATTGTCAATCGGAGCAGTTATCTAAAAACGGGTATCGAAGGGGGAAGCAGTGCTATCTCTGTAAGGAATGTGGGAAACAGTTTGTGGAGAATTCCCAGGGTTTCTGATCCCCGTTCGGTAGCAGTATCAATCGCCCTGACTTCACACCCAAAAAAAGCGATCGCTTTCTTTATTCTTGGTTGTGAATTGCCACCAATCCCAAAATTCCTCTCCGTTGATCCGGTCTTTAGATGGCTTAGGGTAGGCTGATGAGTAATGAATGCATCAGTATGGGCGATCGCACTAACAGACACCTACCATAAAAAGCAACCTACGGCAAAATAAGAGGAAGGTTAACACAGTCGCGGCTATGTCTAAAAGCAAAAAGCACAATCTCAAATGGCTCAAAGAAACCTTAGAGCTAAAAGAAGACCATAACTGGAAATCAAAGCCAGGAACTCGGATCTTCGTAGC
>NZ_JACJOQ010000610.1:0-16124 GCF_014695635.1 Coleofasciculus sp. FACHB-712
CTTTGTTTAGTGAATAAAGGAAAGTGAGGAATGTTGCAATTATTTGGCTCTGGATTGGTAGCGCTGTGGATGAATATGGCTGGGGTAAAAACAACAGAGATAGATACTACCCAACTGGCTGCGTGGCGGGGAGTTCCTTTGTTTTCCCTCTCGATGGCGACCGATCCGGTAGCTGAAAACACCATGCGGCAATATTTGAAGGGCTGGAGCGCTAAAGGCATGGGGGAGGCGGCTCAAGGGGTGTGGATTCAGTCGGGTTCGATGCCCTTGGCAACTCATCAGGGAAATATTCCCTTACCGGCAGCTTCTTTGACCAAGATTGCGACTTCTGCTGCTGCGCTGGAGACTTGGGGTCCAGGCCATCAGTTTGAAACCTCAATTGGCACAACCGGACCTGTGAGAAATGGAGTTTTGCAGGGAGATTTGGTGATTAATGGCAGTGGCGATCCCTTTTTTGTGTGGGAAGAAGCGATCGCTCTGGGGAATGCCTTAAATAAACGGGGCATCCGCCGCATCAACGGCAATTTGGTGATTGTGGGCGATTTTTACATGAATTACCAATCCCACCCTTATATGGCGGGTCAGATGCTCAAACAAGCATTTAACCCCACCTCGTGGCCCAGAGATGCCCAATATCTATACAACTTAATGCCCCCAGGAACGCCAAAACCACAAATTGCGATCGCGGGTTCGGTCAAAGTTTCGTCAATTGCAATTCCCAAGCAAATTTTGTTGTTGCGTCATCGCTCAATGTCCTTAGCACAAATCCTCAAGGAAATGAACATTTACAGCAACAACGACATGGCGGAGATGCTGGCAAAATCTCTTGGGGGGGCACCTGCCGTCGCTCAGTTGGGGGCTACGTCTGCCGGTGTCCCCCAACAGGAAGTTCAGCTGGTAAATGGCTCTGGTTTGGGGGTGGAAAATCGCATCTCGCCCCGCGCTGTTTGCGGAATGCTGACGGCGATTGAAAGTTATTTACAACCCCATCAGCTAACGGTAGCCGACCTCTTCCCGATATCGGGACGCGATCGCCGGGGAACGATGGTATCCCGCCACATCCCTTCAGGCACGATTATCAAAACTGGTACGCTGCGCGATGTCAGTGCCCTGGCTGGGGTAATGCCAACACGCGATCGCGGTCTGGTTTGCTTTGCGATCATCAACCGGGGTGGTGATGTCGATGGTTTTAGAAAACAGCAAGACCAAATACTTCAAAAACTGGTGCAACGATGGGGCGTTCCCCCCACTCTACCAGCAGCGATTCTTCCTAGCACTGGGCGAGCTGATATTGCTGGATTTCTCGGTGACGCCAGTCGCAATGAAATTCTCTCAGATTTTCAAGCGCGACGATAGCAGGCGTTGCAGACCTCTACAAGATTTCAACATTTCATGGCACCAGATGCGTTCCTGCCTGGTGTCTCTGGCGTCACTGTCTGAAAAACCCTTGAGTCGGTTGAGTGCCACTGTCTTACTGAGCAGGGAAAGGCGAAATCATAGTGCGGTTGCTTGCAATTCGCCAGTACCCTGCGGATGATGACATCGCTACATAATTCAGTCGCTTTGCTGTTAGCCTTGCAAGGGGCACTCAACTACATTATTTGGCAAACGCTAAGCATATCAAGGGTTACGGGGATGGCTACGATTGCGATCGCTCCCCAGAAATGAATTTACCATGTCAATAATCCTTAGCTTAACAATCTTCCTTAAGACAGAGCCTCCTATTTTTTTTAATATTTCTTTACCCTCCTAAGAGTGATGATCTCTAATTCTTCCTTCAACTAAAATCAACCTGAAAGTCTAGCAAACTGTAAGGATAGAGATTAAAAGTTCACTCAGATAACTATCGGCGATTAAATCGAAAATTCGCTGTTTTTGTGAGTATATTTTTTTGTTCTTCCACTCTTTTTAACTTGACGGAAGCAACTACGCCTTATCGCTCCTGTTAAGCTTCCCCTTTTTGTAAGTGTTAAAAGTCACCTTTTTTGAGGAATCTATAATAATGTTTCGGATGAAAAATTTGTTGATGGTTGCTGCTCCAGTAGTAGCTATTACTTTGATTGAACTTGTTTCCACTCTTCCTGCTGCCGCAGTTTCTTTCATCAGATCCTTCTCGACTTCAGGCATTGTAACCAATGGTCCAGAAGGTATCGCTTTTGACCCGTTTAGTGGAAATCTGTTCTTATCAAATGGTGACGGGAAAGGGCAGAATACGATTTACGAATTCACCACATCTGGTGCCTTAATAAATTCCTTCAAGATTTCTCTGGACGACGTTCGAGGCGTGGATGTTCTCCCCAACGGCAACTTACTACTAAGCAATTCGATACCCGCAAACGAGGGTGGTGGTTTATTTGAATATACAAAGACAGGGTTGCCAGTTAAGAGCGGTGTTAATCTGATAGTTGATCCGCCAAGTAGTGACGCAGATAGTACGGTCTTCCATGAAAGTACCGGCACCATTTTTGTAGTTGACGATGTTGACGAGAAAATATACGAATTTGCTTTAGACGGTAAATTGCTCAACACTATTAATACCCTGGCAATTAACCCCGCCTTTAAAGAGCCGGAAGGAATTACCTTCGATCCGTCAACTGGCAATCTCTTGATAGCAGGTGATAATCAGGGTTCTAGAAGCCTATATGAGTTGACCTTAGCCGGGGAACTCGTCGATGTTATCAACGTGGAAGAGGTGACAGGCTTGACCGACCCCGAAGGTATCACTTTAGATCCAGCTACACGAACTTTATATGTCGCGTTTGATAGTGATGAGGCTGTGGGTGTCTTTAGTCTAGATGATGCTCCTGCATCCGTCCCAGAACCTACTACTGGCTTAGGGGTCTTGGCGTTTGGTGCTTTTGGGGCTGGTTTGCTACTGAAGCGCAAGCAGAAACAAACCACTATTTGATGTTTAAGTATCGCAGTGAATTGCATTTCTTTACCAGCAATTCATAGGGGTTAATGCCATTCATCTTCCCTATTTCTTTAGCAACAAAGTGAGCGAGCGCAAACGCTTAACCTGCTGCTTATTAGCAGGGCGTTGACGATTCCCCACAAGGTCTTATCCGTCCACGAATTTAGCGGTTTACTTCCCAAGTTCAGTCCTCTTGCTGTTGACAACAGTAGTTCTTGCAGCTTATACCTAACCGCAAAAAAGAGCGATTAGAAATTCAGCAATTTTACAAACCAATTGCAGTTGGGGTGCGTACTTAAAGTTAGGAGTTGAAACTGATTTTTACCCAATACAAAAATCTCAGTTCAGACCCTTACTGGTAGAACTGTTGGTTTGTTTGAAGTTAGCACCACGAATTTCTAACAGAGGAACGAGGATGAGTATTTTTTTGTTGTCTTTGACCAGCCTATACCTTTATATATCTTGGGCTTTAATCTCCTATGTAAGTTTTAAAAAAAAGCGGGAGGAGATTGAATGGCGAGTCCATATTAACGGAATTAGAGGCAAGTCAACTGTTACAAGATATACAGCCGCAGTATTTAGAGAAGCCGGGTATCATACTTTTGGTAAAACCACAGGCAGTGCTGCGAGAATTCTCAGACCCGATGGGGAAGACTTTGACTTTAAACGTAAGGGTTACGCTAACGTCAACGAGCAAGTCAAAATCTTAAAAGGTTTTTGTCGTCAGAAAGCGCAAGCCGCCGTAATGGAGTGTATGGCGGTCAATCCTGTGTATGCCAAGTGGCTGGAAGAGAAAGTAATGCGATCGCACATTGGCATTGTTACCAACGTGCGCTACGACCATCCTGATTACATGGGCGAAACCTTAGAAGAAATCGCCGAGTCTTTGTCTAAAACCATCCCGCAAGATGCCATTTTTATTACCTCAGAATCCGAACCGAGGTTACTCAATATTCTGTGGAAGAATGCCAAAAAGAAAAATTCTTTGATGCTCATTGCCGATAAGCATAGTGTGAAGCCAGAAGATATGGAAGGATTCTCACACTTTGCCCATGAAGAAAACGTGGCGATTGGCTACGAGATTGCTAAAATTCTCAAACTACCGAGAGATAGAGCGCTCAAAGCAATGAAAGCTGCTGTAGCAGATCCAGGTGCTTTTAATATCGAGTACATAAAGTTTGATAATTGTACTGTTGCTTGGGCAAATCTTTTTGCGGTTAATGACCGGGAAAGTTTTATCGAGGTTTGTCTAAAACTGTTTAAACAACTTCCCAGTTATAAAAAAGTAGTTTTACTGAATAACCGCCCCGATCGCCCAACCAGAGTCGAATTATTCGCTGGCATGGCACGAGATTTAGAGTTCGAGAGAGTTGTGACGTTTGGAGCCTACGAATCAGCAGTCAATCAAGTATTTTCGCTCGATCCAGCCAGGGTAATCAATTTAGGCCACTCCACCAAATTCAAAAGTGCTTCAGCTACGGAACTCCTCAATCAAATTGTTAGTGGGATTGATGGAGGCAAGGTTCTTTTAATAGGAGCTGTGAATATTCATACAGATCAAGCAGAAAAGCTCCTACATTTCTTTGAAGAGCAATTGAAGGCTGAAAACTCATTAAAAGAAGAACCGCATCAACTGACTACGACTAAAGTCTAAAAAGCAAATGTTTGAAACATTCAATACTCCTGAGATCGGGAGATTAGCCCTAGTCATTGGAGCTTTTGCATCTGTCACCTATAAAAATATATCTGGAGTAAATCCCGGTGGTGTAATTGTTCCAGGCTTTATTATTATCTTATTTTTGATATCTCCCATCTGGTGTATTAGTACCTTAATCTTGTCATTTCTTGTCTACTTTATTTACAAGCGTTTTCTGGATAAAACGAGTTACAAACGCAGGACACCCATGTACATCCTGTCAACTCTTTCTCTAGCGATCGCTAACTTGGTAGCGCTTGTTTATATTCAATTAGGACTGCTAGTTCCCTCTCTTGATAATCTGTCTGGTACTTTACTTCCAGCAGTGATTGCTTACACTTTTACTAAGCAAAAAATGGGGAAAGTAGTAAAAGGAATAGCTTTAGCCACTTTAGCGACTGTTTTTTCTTTAGCAATCGTTTATAGTATCGGTTCTTATTTATTTCAGATAAATTTTGATACTCTGAGACCGTTGTATGCAGGTAAAGAAACACTGGAATTAAAATTTCCCCTGCTTCAGTTTTATATTGCTCTAGGCGTGGGGTATCTGTTCTATCGCTATAAAGACGTTCGCTCAGGCGGTTACATGGTTGCTCCCGTCGCTGCTGTACTCCTCATCGATCCTTTAAGCGCACCAATCTTTGTGCTTGGTTGTTTTGTTGTCTACTTGGCAACCCAATTTATCTGCGAAGTGACTCTGACTATCGGTTTGAAGCGCTATGCTCTAGCTTTGTTTTTAAGTACTATGTTTGTTTGGTCAGTAGAAATTATATTTCTAAAGTTAGACTCTACTATTTTACCTTTTAAGGGCAGCAATATTTTTGTCATCATTGCTATTATGTCTTATGTAAATGACGGTATCTTGTATGCTAAAAAGAAGGTTTTTATTTATATGTTCTTAACGATAGCGGCGGCAATAGTTTCATACTTACTCACTAATGGCTTGGCTACCATTTTGTTCTCAAAATGAAATCCAGTCATCAAAGTTTTAAAATAAACCTTAACCTATAATTTTTATTATTTGCAAGACCAGAAAAGAGTAAAACTTATTTTAAGCAAAATTCATGAAACTCTTAACAAGAAGAAAAGCATTTAGCGTTTTCGGTGATAAAATACCTCAGATTTTAGTAGGCATGGCTTCAGTATCCTTATTATCTTATCTATCTAAAAAAACATTCAGTTTTGAAAGACAAGTTTCAGGACAAGGACTGGAGATATTAAATGAGTCAGGTGATTTTTTAAATGAAGTGAGCCGACTTAAAAAGTTGGCATTACAAAAAAAATCAAATCTTTACCAACCTCCCACAGACAATGATTTAAAAGATTTTAACCTTCTGGCAAACGCCTTAATATTTCTAGATATTAAAGGTGCGGTCAAGAAAGCCAATGCTCTTAATTATGAATTGGTAAGGTTTATTGACACTCCCAGCAAGCAAATTCTTTATGGTTTGAGAGAGAAGCGCGTGCGCGATCGCCCACTGCGAGGCTGGGGATCTTACTTTATTAATACTTCTTCTCGTGCTAATGCTCTAGTAGAGGTTCCCCATATTATTTTTGATAGATTCTCCGAAGAAATTGGAGCCAAAGCTTTCCTGATGTCAGCAGCTCGTGGTTTTTTAATAGCTGGGGCACATCGGAATGCAAACGGTACTGGAACAGCAGATGTTTGTAATTCTATAAGCTCTATTTTCCAAGAAGTTCATAAAGCTTGGATTTTATCTAGAAATAAAACTTGGCAGATTCATGGCTTTAGTATTTCAACCAAATCAAATTTTCCAGACAATACTCAGTCTGTTTTGTCTGATGGTCAAGGTAGGATATCCAGCGAGGTTTTGGATTTAGGCCTGCGGATGAAAAAGCGTGGTTTTCAATCTCATGTTTATAACGAACTCTCAGCATCTGCTCCCTTGAATCGGCGGCTAAATCAGGGTGTAGCGGGCAAAACCTTTTCACACCTAGGAGGCACCCATAATGTGCAAGGTATTTATTGTCATAGCGTGGGGGCAGCCTTTACTCACATAGAGCTAGACAAGAGTGTCCGATACAAGGCTACCAATCGAGATGTAATAGCCGGAGTCATTGCCGACTCTATTCAAGAAGTAAGCTAACAGCATCCCTGCATCAAAAGCAAAGTTGTGTCAAAAATATTTTGAGGTTTTTTAATGGACAGAAAACAGGAATCTAATAACCAACATTCTGATTTTCGAGTTACTGCACCGGCTACAGTAACGATTGATGAGTCTAAATACAAAGTTAATAATTGGAGTATTGAAGGATTTCAGATTAGCAAGTTTAACCAAAAAGCCAAAGTAGGAGACTGTTTACCTATCCATTTTTCTTTGAGTTTTAAAGAAGGAATCAATATCTCAACTGACACTTTAATTGAAATAAAAAGTTTTTCCGAGCGAAACAGTAAATTAGAAGCCCGCTTTCTCAATTTAACAAAACTTGAAAAAGAGCTACTTCAGCAGGCGATTGATAATTTACTGACAGGGGAAATAACACCTATAGAATCTCCTACTAAAGGAAGTGATATTCCGGGTGAGATTGCAAATGGAAGCTCTCAGTCTGGGTCAGGCGATCGCAAAATTTTTAAGCAGTTTAGCCTCAAATTTGTTCTCTATTCTTTGCTTTACTTGGCTATTGGCGGAACCCTTGGGTTTTTTACACTAAGAGCATTGTATGGCTCTGTAACTCAAATGCAGATAAAATCGGCGGTTTTAACCAAGCCAATAGAACCGATTATTTCCACAAGCTGGGGTACTCTGAGTCAGCTTTACGTAGAGGAAGGAATGAAAGTCGAAGCGGGTCAACCATTATTGCAGCTTAATGATGAAGAAATGGCTCGCTCTATCTCTGAAAATGAAGCTCACAATGTGGATGCACTCGCTCGAAATGAAATTGAAAATATTGATAGTCTTACTGAGAAAATTGAATTAAGTCGGATAGAGTTAGCGGAAGCTAAAGTTGGATTGCAAAAAGCAGAGTCTCTGAGACAACAAGAGATTGAAAAACTCAAGCCTTATCAAGCGATAGCTCAAAATAAGCTTGCTTCAGCCCGTGCTAGGGTTGAGGCACTGACTGTGCAGTACCAAGCGGAAAAAAACAACAGAGATAGGTTTTCGGATCTCCTCCAAGCAGGCGCTGTGAGTAAGCAAACCTTCGATTCAGTAAGTTCTAAATTTGCAGATGTAGATGCTGACCTTAGAGAAGCGAAGGCAGAATTACAAATTGCTGAAACGGCAGTGAATTCGGTTCAAAATGGAAATTTCTACAATGGTGATAACTTAGTTGGCGATCTTCCTCGTCTGACAGCAGATGTTAAAGATGCCCGCGATCGCGTACAGCTAGCTGCACGAAAAGTCAGCACTTTAGAGCAAGCACTCCAAAAGCAAAAACAGGATTTACAAGCACTCCAAAAACAAAAGCAGAATTTACAAGTTTTAGCCACATCAAAGACGAAATTAACTACTTCAGTACAACCCTTAGACAAAACAAAACAACAGAGTCTATCATCTGTTGTTTATCGCGCTCCATTTTCCGGCTCTGTCCTAAAAGTTGTTAAGTCTCTAGGGAATACAGTCCAGCGTAGTGAGACTTTAATGTTGTTGCAGCCTGAGCTTGCTGAACCCACAGTTGAGGCTTATTTAACACAGGATCAAGCCGCACAATTATCGATGAGTAGCCAAGTAACAGCCCTCATACCTGAATTAAATAAAAGTTATCCAGCACGAGTCGTCAAAATTGATAGGAGTGGTGGGTTGCTGGATGAGGTTAGAGGACAGTATCAGTTGCAGGGTTCACCAGACCAATCAGCCTACGTTAAGCTCGTTCTTTCAGGGGTAAATCAAGAAACAACGAGTCAACTAATGACAGGTATGCCTGTTGTAATCAATATCAAAAAAAACCTCAACCCTCAAGAGCGTTTAAGGTTTTTAAGTCACAATAGACCTAACAATTAAATACATCAAGGTCTCGTTTTCTCGCGTTTTCGTTTCTAGACTGAGCCTGGGAAAGAGGACAAGTTGGATGCTGACCGCTGACCAGACAATTAAGGAATAATTTCCGTCACCACCCTGCCGCCACTGCTGCCACTAGCGCCACCGCCACCAGTGACAACAACCGTTTGACCTTGAAACTTGCCGACTGCTCTAGAACCCGTCAGGTGCAGCGGCGGGTCAACTTGTTGATGATAAATTACATTGCCTTGAGCATCGAATTCTTCAGTCGGAATATTCCAAGTCACCTGATTGGCGTAAAGTTGGGATTTATTCCGACTGCCAACGCCTTGGACGCCACCAACCAGACGAGCCACTTTTCCCTTCAGATCTACCTGACCCCGGTTCCCCGTCAGCGTCACTTGCTGCTGCTGATGCACCACTTTCACGGGTTGGTCTGACGTAACCATTTGTGTGTCTAAGTTCCAGGTGACAGAATTTCCAGCGATTTGCACCGGCGGCTCTAAAGAAGTCATCTGAACATTCTTTGTCAGCGTTGCCATCTTCGTTTTCAGGTTTACCTGACCGGAGTCTCCCAGTGCTTGCTCTGTCACGCGATTGCCCGTGTAGCGGTCAATCTGGATGCGGCGATCGCCAACTACCATCTGCTGGGGAATTTGCCACACTAAATGTTCGGTTCTCATTTGTACCGCTGGGTCTTTTGATGTTGCGACAATTTGACCCAATAATTCCATATGCTGCGACCGGCTAAAATATCGTCCTTCCTTCGCTGTTGCCACCATCTTTTGATGGGTGCCGACGAGATTTTGACGCACGATCACAACGTCTTCCTTTGGTCGCCACTCTAATTCATTCCCTTTTAAAACTGCCCCATTCCGAGGGTCTGTGGCAACAATCTGACCCTTCAGAAAGATTTTTTTACCATCCTCTTGAACTTCGCCACTATCTGCGGTGATTTGCATAATCATTTTTCCATCTTGGAACAAATCCCCGCTAGGATTTTGGATGCGAGCAGCTTTCTTATCTTTGGTGTAAACTGCCTGCTTTGCCTTCACTTTCCACAAAGCTCGTCCCTGCTCATCTGCCTGATCCAGGGTCACATTTTGGAATACTAAACTCCCCTCGAAATCCGTCACGGAGGCAGTATCTTTCTGCAATTTTTTTTCCGTGCGTTTTTCAGTATTACAAGCACTAACTAAAAAAGTGAATAGTAAAAAATAAATAGGCAAAAGAAATAATTTTTTGCGAGAAGCTACTTTTTTCATTTCTTTTGCCTATTTATGTCTTTATTTCTTAGGTTGCGTTATCTATCTTCTTGGTCATCCATAAAGCCAATGCCCGACAACGGACGATAAGTATAATTTTGTCTGGGCGTCTTTTGGATATCTTCTTTGATGCTATCCAAGTCAATGTATCGATCTGATACATTGATTAAACTATCGCTAGTCATGGAGCGCAAACTGACCACTTCCACGCGGACACCCCGATAGCTAACGGCATCGACAGCGTAAGCTAAATCCCCATCCCCGCTGACGAGAACAGCGGTATCGTAAGACCCCACTAAAGCCATCATATCGACAGCAATTTCCACATCCAAGTTGGCTTTTTTCGAGCCATCCGGCAGCTGTACCAAGTCTTTGGCAATGACTCGGTATCCATTGCGCCGCATCCACAACAGGAAACCCTGTTGTTTTTCATTCGTGCGATCGACGCCGGTGTAAAAGAAAGAGCGTAACAAACGAGATCCAGCGGTTAAGCGGCACAGCAACTTGGTGTAATCAATTTCTATACCGAGCTGTAGTGCTGCATAAAATAGATTTGATCCATCGATAAAAATGGCTACACGACCGCGATTTTCTAAAACCTGTTCTGGCGTGAATACAGAGTCGTTACTGCTGAAATTATTCAACATGATTGTTATGCCTCGATTTTTTTATGAAAAAAGCAATTAGCGATTTTGATGAACTTTTAGCTTTTGAGAGAGCGGTCTGTACCAGAGTTTTTACTTTTGTATGTATCAGCACCCGATGGTCAATCCGCCAACAGCCAACAGCTATTAGCTACTAAGACGAAACTCTTCAGGGGAGTTCCAGCCTTGGAAAAACAGGTCTGGCTTCACCTAAAGCTTGTCTTGCAGTTAGTGTTCCCCAAGTGGCATGAGCGGAAAACGCAGCCGAAACATCTATTAACGTTTTGTTATTAAAGTCAATTGAAAAACCTAGCTGTTGGTAAATGTCACTACTGATGGTAGGAATAATCGGTGATAGCAGATAAGCTGCTAGTCTAACAGATTCTAGAACCGCATACAGGACTTGTTCGACGGCCTGTTGTTGCCCTTGCTTATATAAAGTCCAGGGAGCTTGCTCGTCAATAAATTTGTTGCTGGCTCGAATTAGAGTGAAAATATCTGCGATCGCATCACTAAACGCCAGAGATTCATAAGCTTGAGCAACGCGATCGCCTAAACTAAGGCCAATTGCTTTAATTGTGTTATCTGCGGGGATGTTTTCAGCTGAGCAGTCAGGCACGATGCCATTGCAATATTTCTTTGCCATGTTCATCGTCCGATTGAGTAAATTGCCCAGATCGTTTGCTAAGTCAGCATTGAGGATATTGATAAACCGAGTTTCGTTGAAATCTCCGTCTTGCCCAAATTCAATCTCCTTGAGAAAATAGTAACGAATAGCCTCAGCTCCGTAACGTTCGACTAAAGCGATGGGATCGATCGTATTACCAACCGTTTTACTGATCTTTCGCCCGTCTTTTGTCAGGAAGCCATGTCCAAATATTCGAGCGGGTAGCGGCAGATCCGCTGACATTAACATGGCAGGCCAATAGACCGCGTGAAACCGCAGAATGTCTTTACCAATCAGGTGCATATTAATCGGCCACCACTTGGATAAAGCATTCTCTAGCGTCGGTTCGCTATCTGGTTCGAGCAACGCCGTGACATAGCCCAGCAAGGCATCAAACCAGACATAGATGGTGTGGCTGGGATCGACGGGTATAGGGAAGCCCCAGTCTAAATTCACTCGCGAAATGGAGAAATCTTGAAGCCCCTGACTGACAAAGCTCAAAACTTCATTGCGGCGAATTTCTGGCTGGATAAAATCTGGTTGCTGGCGATATAAGTCTTCCAGCTGGCTTTGGTACTTAGAGAGGCGAAAAAAGTAGTTTTGTTCATCCCGCCACTCAACTTCTTTGTTGGGGTGGAGGGGGCAGTGGTGTCCTTCTAGAAGGTCGCGTTCCTCTTTGAATTCCTCGCAGGAGACGCAATACCAGCCCTTTTGTTGCCCCAAATAAATGTCGTTTTTTTCCCAGACGCGCAGGAAAAACTCTTTAACAATGGCTTGATGGCGAGAGTTCGTCGTGCGGATAAACCGATCGTACTGGATATTGAGTTTTTGCCAAAGGACATCGAATCCAGCCGCAATTTCATCCGAGTGAGCTTGCGGTGAAAGCCCTTTGGTTTCTGCTGTGCGCTGAATTTTCTGCCCATGCTCATCCGTGCCGGTAATCAACAGCACAGACTTTCCCCGGAGCCGTTCAAACCGAGCCACCACATCCGCCGCCATTGTTGTATAAGCGCTGCCAATGTGGGGTACGTCGTTCACATAATACAGTGGTGTAGTAATTGCAAATGAATTTTTACTTGTATGATTAGCACTCATAAATATAAAAAACAACCCCTTTCTTGCTTTTGATCATATACTTCGGGCTGCAATTTTGTATCTTTTCGTTATCTTGTCTTGAGAGTTCCACTTAGCTCCGGGAAATATAAGTATAAAATGTTACTTTTCCTTGACAAAATTAAAATCGTAAAAAATCTTTACCAGCGATTTCTACCCTGAGAGATTCGTATAGGTGAGGAAGTTACGTTAATAATTGTATTAAGAAAAATTAAGTTATGGGGCGATCGATCGCATCTGCTCAACGAATAAAGTCCAGGCTTGGTAAAAAGTGGAGAATGAACTCAAGAGTCAAGATTCAGTCTACCTCTAGACTCTAGCCATTTATAATCAAGGCGATTGCCTGTTGACTGTAGCGATCGCGCTTCCTGCAAGAAAGCCTATAGAAAGCATGTCTTCAGATAACCCATTACAGATTTCTCGCTTGCTGATGAAGGCAATGGGAACGCAGATGTATATATACCATCAGGATCGCGTTCCTCAAGAAGGTGGCGTTTTAGTGGTGAGCAATCATCGCAGCGTCATGGATGCGCCAATCCTGATGGCAGCTTTAAATCGTCCGATTCGCTTTGCCTGTCATCACTACATGGGACAAGTGCCCGTGATGCGGGAGATTGTCAATCAACTGGGTTGTTTCCCTTTGGAGACGCCAGAACACCGCCAGCAAGATTTCTTTAACAAGGCAATCAGCCTGTTGCAGTCCCAGCAGGTGGTTGGGATATTTCCAGAAGGTGCCCAACCAATGGTAAGCCTAACCCAGCCGAATGAAATGAAAACCTTTCATCGGGGATTTGCTCATTTAGCTTTGCGAGCGCCGGTGCAAAATTTGGCAATTTTACCCGTGGCGATCGCATCCCAGGAAGAAACCAATAACTCGGCAATCCCTCTGCGATTATTAAGTTTATTTGACCCTTCCGAACCCCTATTTAAACAGGCAGGCTGGCATCCGATGGTCGTTTACCGTCGATCTAGCATCCTAATTGGGCGTCCCTGTTGGATTACGTCTCAAGTGCGGGAACAATATCAAGGAAAACAAGCCAAAACTGCTGTTGCCAGTCTTATCAATTACTGTCAGGAAGAAATTGCTGGTTTACTTCGTCAAGTTTGGTATTAGTTCGCAAGGATGGGAGTCTGCCATAGAATAAGAATTAATACCTACGTCTACAGGTAGATGGCTTAAGGGTAGGCAAATGGGCAAAGTCCGCTCTCAGTATCCGTCGCCTTCAAGAATTTAGACTTGCCTAGTTTTTCACCGAAGTGTCTTGAGTCCTCGAATCGTTCGCATCCGCCCCAAAGAAAGCAATAAATTTTTGACCTGTTGTTTTTAAATGGACATTACGAAATGCCAGACGTAAAAAGCCATCCTTGTTTTCTCACCCCCAGGCTGTTTAATCCAGACTGCCCGCTGTTCGTGTTCCTCCCAGGCATGGATGGCACGGGTCAATTGTTGCGAGCGCAGACCGAGGGGTTAGAAGCAGCCTTTGATATCCGTTGTTTGGTCATCCCAGCCGATGACTTAACCAGCTGGGAGGATCTAACCGATCAAGTGGTAGCGCTGATTGAAGCAGAAGTAGAAAAACAACCTAATCGGTCAGTTTATCTGTGCGGCGAGTCATTTGGGGGCTGTTTGGCGATGAAAGTAGCGCTGCGATCGCCTGAACTATTTGACCGAATTATTTTGATCAACCCCGCTTCTTCCTTTAATCAGCGACCTCTGCTAGCTTGGGGATCGCTGGTGAGCGGCTGGATACCGGAAGTCCTCTACCGAGTGGGATCGGTGTGGTTATTGCCGTTTTTAGCTCATTTAGAACGGGTTGCACCGCGCGATCGCCGCGCCCTTCTAGACGCTATCCACTCCGTACCCCCAAAAACTGTCCTTTGGCGACTGTCCCTCATCAGAGATTTTGATGTTGATGCTTCTCAATTACGTCGCATCACCCAACCTACCCTGGTGATTGCCGGAGGTACAGACCGACTACTGCCCTCTGTAAGTGAAGCTCAGCGCTTAGCTTCTTGCCTACCCGACGCGGAAATGGTCATACTGCCGAAGAGCGGTCATGCTTGTCTTTTAGAAGCTGATGTCAACCTCTACGCAATTATGAAAGCTGAAAATTTTTTAGAAAGTCGGGATAAAGTTTCCCTATTGGCGGTTTCTTAGCGAGCCGTCATTCAGCAGGAGATATGAATTGAATAAAAGCTTGTCATTTTGTACGCTGGGAACCGACCTCGTGTCTATTTGTTCTGCACATTAAGAGCCTGCTGTTTGAAGTCCAAAACTGAATACTCAAACGGGTGTGATGGGTAGAGCGGCAGGAAAACTTATCCTAAAAACAATAGACCTCTTGCGTGAATCAGGCACCTTGGGAGCGAAGCAGTTCAATGTTGACGATCGCTGCAATTAGGTTGAACCGTAATCCAAATCGTTTCCGACGATTGCGATAACGCACGCGCCAAAATCCGAAAGATTTTTAAGCGTCGATTTATATGCTCTGCCACTACTCGCAATCGTGCTAAGTTCCGATTGTGCCGACGTTCACTCTTGTCTAATTGACGTTTACGTGGCTTTTTAACAGGAATACAACTACTTGTATGCAATGCATGCAATTCCCTGATACCCCTTATCTGCTAAGCACAATTGCTCCGGTAGCAAGGGAATTGGATGGTGCTTGAATAACTTAAAATCATGTACTTTCCCTTTGCCAAAGGCAGTGCAAATAATCTGCCCGTTGGCTTGGTTAACCACCACTTGTGCTTTCAGTGTATGCCGCTTTTTCTTGCCACTGTAATAGGCTCGCTGTTTTTTTTAGGACGCTCGATTGAACTTTCCGTTACATCTACCACCACCACCTCCCAGGTATAAGCATTCTGGTAAAGTTGCTTCTTGCCTGGTAAGCGAAACTGCCCAGACTCCATCAACAACCGTTCAACTTTTTGAATCAATCGACAGACCGCAGACTGGCTCAAACCCCAACTACTGCCAATATGAAATTGGCTGCGATATTCTCGCCCCTTTTCCAGCACAACCAGGAGCTGGTCCTCCACGCTCAGCTTAGCCTGCCCTCCTCGCTTGCCTCGGCGGTCTAGATGAGGTCGCTTCCCTTCGACCATCTGCTCAAAGGTTTCGGGGTGGACTCCGCAGCGCCGTTTGAAGGCGTTTGCCTTCAGGTCTTTGAGTTGTTCGTAGGTCATGCTGGCTATCCTCCTTGACCTACTTTTACCCACCCTCTCACGATTTACGCAAGATGTCTAATTAACGGGACTTAAACGAAAATAGAGAAGCAATAAAGGTATAATCTGCGTAGGGCAAAGATTTCACGTTTAGAATTTTTGGATGAAAGAGACAACTCCAGCCGCTATGCCGCCATGCTTTGATAGATGGTGTAAACGCTTTGATGATCTCTGGACGCATCAAGCACAAAAACGAGAGTTTAGGAACTATGTAGGCGGATTATTAGGGGGGGAGCATGTCACCTTTGCGGGATGAGGAAAAATCGTTCAGGATGAAGGCATGGAATTGTTGCAACTACTTCCCATGATGACTCCCGAACAAGAACAAGCCCTCAAAATCCACCTGAAAGCGATTGCTCAAATTTTGTATGATCAAAGCGATCTAGAAGCCATGAAAACGCTAGAAGGGATTGAGTTGAGGGTGCGGCAGCAAATCCAGGCACATGTGAGTCCCGAATTAGGGAGTTTTTTATCCAAACGGTTACAGGAACCCAAGCCGGCAAGCGAAGAACACTAAAAAGTACCGGTAGTCCTGCATAGTAATGCTAATCAAGCTTTTCATTCTATAAGTAAA
Organism: Coleofasciculus sp. FACHB-712; assembly: GCF_014695635.1. Taxonomy (NCBI): domain Bacteria; kingdom Bacillati; phylum Cyanobacteriota; class Cyanophyceae; order Coleofasciculales; family Coleofasciculaceae; genus Coleofasciculus; species Coleofasciculus sp. FACHB-712. The sequence continues at coordinate 16,061 of NZ_JACJOQ010000610.1, forward strand.
CTGGCGTTATATTCATGAATAAAATACCAAATAGCTCCTATATGATTAGAGAGTTTTTTAGAAA